>CALFOS010000160.1 GCA_937919725.1 uncultured Fluviicola sp.
GATCCAGTTCCAATCTTTTTCAATGTTGGATGCATTCACAACGAGCAAATATTCATTTTCCTTAAGGCAATAGATGATCAAATCGTCGACAATTCCGCCTTTTCCGTTTGGCATACAACTGTATTGGGCGCGACCAGGCGTTAACGTTGAAGCATCGTTTGTCGTCACTTTTTGAATCAATTCGAGTGCATTTGGACCTGTAATTAAAAATTCGCCCATGTGTGAGACATCAAAAACGCCAACGGCATCACGCACGGTTTCGTGCTCAATTTTCACACCTTCATATTGTACAGGCATATAGAATCCTGCAAAAGGAACCATTTTCGCACCAAGTGCTTCGTGCTTGTCGTTGAGTTGAACTTTTCTCATGGGATATTTTTTTACCAAAATTAATACTATTGGATGAACAGGGATTTATTGCTTCGTTTTTTCACCCTTTTCTATCGATTTGTGATGATTTAGGAAGATGAAGCCATTAATTCGGCGAGTTCTTGTCCAACCAAAGTGCCGATGGCGATACCCATTCCTCCCAAACGTATACCGCAAAACACAGAAGGCGATACGGACTTGATGATGGGTTTTTTGGTTTCGCCAACGCCCATGATTCCTGCCCACGTGTAATCGATTTCAAATGTTATGTTAGGCAAAATCACCGATCCAAGGAGTTCGGTGAGTGCGGAAATTAGACGTTCCGAGGTTTCCAGTTTCGTGGTAGTTTCGCCCTCAAAATCGAGGTAACGTCCACCGCCAAACAAAATGCGGTGATCGATATTCCTGAAATAATAATAACCGCTTTGATAATGAAACGTTCCTTCAACCTTCAAATTTTCAATTGCCTTAGTGATCAAAACTTGAGCTCGCGCCGGACGTACGTCTTCATCTAGTAATTCGTGTGCAAAACCATTCGTGCAAATTGCTACTTTTTTTGCTTCGAAATCGCCGATGTTGGTGCTAATTTTCGCATTGGATTGCTGCTCGTCAACTGCTAACACTTCACAGCCAAAAAGCACCTTAACTCCTTCTTTAATTGCTTGTTTATAAAACGCTTCATTCATCGATCCTGTGTCAATTTGTCCTTCCAGTCGATTGTAGAAACTTGTTTCAATTCCTTCAAAATCAAATCGGTCCTGCACGTTTTTGTCGACTGAGTAAACGTTTTCTTCTCCGGTGATTTCTTTTAATTTGACGTTGTAATGGTCCAACTTCGGTAGGACCTTCTCGAAGGTTTCGAGTTCCGAAGAAGTGAAAAGATCCCATGATCCGTGCGTTTGGAGTTGGAGTGCCGAATCACCAATTTGTTCCCGCAATGCTTGCAATCCTTTCCAGCGAAGGGCAACGGTTTCCCAAACCACGTCTTCGCCATAACTTAATATATCATCGTAAATTTCGGATGCACTTCCAAAGCAAGCAAAACCAGCATTCTTAGAACTAGCGCCAGAAGGAAGCATACCGCGCTCCAAAATCATTATTTTTGAAGTAGGGTGCAGATTTTTCAGTTGCAACGCTGTGCTGTAACCAACAATTCCTGCACCAATGATTATATAGTCGATTTTGGAGAGGAATTGTTTGCGTTCCCAATAACTCCATTGTGTGTTTTTTAGCATGACATTTCTTGGCATCGAATTGAACTATTTTAGCGATATTTGTATAAATGTGATTCAAATTTAAACCAAATCTGTAACTGGTTGTACAGACTTACGTTTAAATGCTGTAGTATGAAGTACTTTATTATCGTAATTGCGCTGCTCCTGAGTTCTGTAACATGGTCTCAGAACCTAACATTCCTGTTTCGCGGACAGGTTGAAAATTCTGACTTGGCTAAAAACGAAGGCGGTGTTTCTGTTGCTATTGTTCAAAACGGGAGCTCTGTATATTCTACTCAAACGGCATCCAACGGAAAATACACGCTGAAAGGCAAAGTGAATTATTCGATTCCTTTCGAAGTTGTTTTTTCTAAATCAGGTATGGTTTCTAAAAAAGTCGCCTTCGATTTCTCCACAGTAAACGAAGAAGATATTCCAGCATCAGTGGAATTCCAGCCGATTGAAGCACTGGATATGGCACTTTTCAAGAACCGACCAGATGTCGACTTTTCGTTTTTAGAGAATGAACCTGTTGCCAAATTCGATTGGAACGAAGGAAAAATGGAAGCGAAATTGGACGCTGGTCTTGTGAGTAGAATGAAGGCTAAAATAGATGCACTCCTCAACGATGCAGAGAAAGATAAAGCAAAACTCGAAGCAGATTACCAGGCAGCGATTAGAGCTGGATATGATGCGTTTGCCAATAAAGATTACGCCGGTGCACTGGCTGCCTATCAAAAAGCGGGAACGGTGAAACCTGAGGAAGCGCTTCCTAAAACGAAGGTCAAAGAACTTCAGGACTTGATCGCTATAAATCTAGCGAATGATTCGAAAAATGATCAGTACGCTGCTTTTATAAAAGATGCGCAAAATGCAGAAGCCAATTTAGACTATTCGACAGCAATCAGCGCATATCAAAAAGCAGGTAATGTAAAGCCGGAAGAAGCGCTTCCGAAGGTCAAAATTAAAGAATTGAACGCCCTGATCGCTGCCAATGGAGAAGCACAATCTGCCCTTGATCGCGATTATAAAGCGGCGATGGAGCTGGGCGAGAAATTGATGACGCAGGAGAAGTATTTGGAGGCCATCAAAGCTTTTAATGACGCACTTGCGCTCAAACCAACCGAAAATAAACCCAAAGAACGAGCTGCGGCTGCCGAGGCTGCTGAACGCAAAAGAGGCGATGGCGATTCTGTCTATGAGAAAATTTTGACAACTGCTGAATCGAAAATTGCAGAAAGTGATTATGATAAAGCGGAAGAGCTGATTAGTCGTGCAATTTCCCTCAAACCAGAAGATTCCCGTCCAAAAGAACTCTTGGAGCAAGTGAAGCA
>CALFOS010000161.1 GCA_937919725.1 uncultured Fluviicola sp.
AATAGTGTTTTTGAACGGACTTATGCGCGAGCCAAAATGGCTTGATTGATTCGTTTCATGAGGGCAGGACCTTCGTAAATAAATCCAGTGTAGACCTGAACGAGATCGGCGCCGGCATCCAATTTTTCGAGCGCATCTTCTGCGGAATGAATTCCCCCTACTCCAATAATAGGAAAACTCTTGTTCGATTTCGTTGACAAATAACGAATTACCTCGGTCGATCGATTGTTAACTGGTTTACCCGAAAGTCCACCTGCACCCATGTCTTCTACTTTTTTGGCATAGGTTTTCAATCCTTCGCGACTAATGGTTGTATTGGCAGCAATTACGCCATCCAATTTTACTGCGTCTACAATTTCGATGATGTCGTCGAGTTGCTCGTTCGTTAAATCGGGTGCTATTTTAAGTAGAATCGGTTTGCGTTTGTCTTTTTTGGCGTTGATATTTTGAAGCGTTTGTAATAATTCGGTGAGCGGTTCTTTTTCTTGGAGTGATCGAAGATTGGGCGTGTTGGGTGAAGAAACATTCACAACAAAATAGTCCACGTAGGGAAATAATTTCTCGAACGACTTCACATAATCGCTCGTTGCTTCTTCGTTGGGCGTGTTTTTATTTTTTCCAATATTTCCACCGATGATCAATTTCGTTGTGCGATTTTTCAACTGTTCAACGGCAGCATCCACTCCCGCATTGTTGAATCCCATTCGGTTAATGATTCCTTGATCCTGTTTCAATCGAAACAAACGCGGTTTCGGATTTCCATCCTGCCCAACGGGAGTAACCGTTCCAATTTCAATGAATCCAAATCCGCAGTAGGCCAAATCGTTGTACATGCTTGCATTTTTGTCGAAGCCAGCTGCCAATCCAACAGGATTATCGAACGTGAGTCCGAAGAGTTTGCGTTTCAATTTTGGATCATTCACCACGTACATTTTTTTCCAGAGTGCCTTCATACCTGGGATCATGAGCGTGATATGAATCATTTTCATCGTGAAATAATGCACTTTTTCTGGATCGAAAAGAAATAGGATGGATCGAATAAATTTAAACATTGGAAGCGTTTTGACAAAGGTAAAAACGAAAATGGGGCAACCGAAGCTGCCCCATTAAATAATTTCAAAACATATGAACAATTAGAACTTGTATCGACCTCTCCATTTCGGAGCCTTACGGGCTTGCGCGTAATCTTTATATGTTATATTTCGTGCGAACACAACGTTTAAGTAGAAGTAAGCGTCTTTTTGCTTATCTCCTCGTTGTTGTCCGGCAGCAAACCACGTTGGATTTTGTAGCGCTGGATTCGATAGGTATGCAGAAGTCAAGCTCACTTGTGATGCCAATTCGTTTGGATCATAGTAAACACCGCTCACATCATCTATGTAATCTGAGAACGTTTTCACGTAAGTTGCTTCAATTCCAATTCTCCACATGCGACCTATTCCCATTCTAAAACCAATTCCGAAAGGAACAGTAGCCGTCACGGGTAAATATTGATCAGGACCAGTTGCTAAGCCTTGACCTTCCGTATGAAGCGGGCGAAGTGCTGTCCAAGAACCGTTGTATTTCGCCTTTGGGTTGAAATAAGATATTCCAACTCCAGTAAAAAGATAAATTTGTTCGTTGTGATTTTTCATTCCTTTCATTCCAGGAATACGGTAACGTGCACCAAATTTCTCATTAGCAAGAATGATTAGCTCAAGTCGTTGTTCCACTTCAACCACCATCGATCGGAAATGCAAATTTCTTGATTCGCGAATAATTTCATTCGTCAAAGCATCATCTCCACGGACCATGCCCACGTTCAATACAGTAGAAGTTGCCCAGTATGGATGAAATCTGTATCGATAACCAACCATTCCGTTCCAACTTGTAGATGGAAAGTCAATATCAGCAAGGCTGTAATCCTTACCAATACGATCTCTACCACCCAAATCTCCTAGAAATTGAGTGGCACCACCGCCGAACATGATTTCCTTTTTATTGAGTGACCAGTTACGCTGGGTATTAAAATTTGTATGCTGAGAGAAGGTAAATCCAGCGAATAATAGCAGTACTAGACCAGTTAATAATTTCATCGTTCCTTTTTAATACGATTTACACGTGTATAATCTCCACGAAAATAAGAATGTTTCCACTTTCCACCAAATTTGTGAGAATATTTTATTAAAACCCATATGTTAATTCAGAGATTCGTCTACCCAACTAGTAAGCGCAAAGGACCTTAAAAGGTTGGTTCCAAGCTCATCGAAAACAGCATTTTCCGCACACCTTGAGTGTTTTGCGCAATTATTCTCGTGATGAAAACTGGGCTCCCAACGTTGAAGCGTTTCAAATTTGAGCAGATGTATTGTGGGATAGTATTTCCAGCAATTCGATCCACCGTAGTTCCTGTTCCATTATCATATTGAATTTCGTAGGAAATCACTTCGTAATCGTTGTTACAGTGAATCATACCAGCTGCGCAAATTTCCGTAACAGAAATTCGACCATTAAAAACTCCAGCAATGTCGGGCATCGTGTTTTTCTGAACAATTTTCACGGGTTCTGGGACGGTTGTTTTAGGAGTGAAGCTAGTTTTTTCTTCGGTTAATACTTCTGGTTTCAATACAGTATTACCTTCACTCTTTTGTACACTTTTTCCATTTATCACGCTAGGATTGCTCGCTTCAACGTTCGTTTTTTCAGCTTTACTTGTATTTTTTTTATCAAGCGCAACTGCATGAACATTCAAGACGGGAGGCGCAAAAGCCTTTTCAATTTTAGGAGTTTCAGTCGATTGACTTAAAGTAGTTTTAGCATCATATTGTTCGTTTTTGGGGTTCATTCTCACGGCCGACACGACCATGGTTACCATTGCAATTCCAACCGGGCCGTAGAACCAAGCTGATTTCCAAAGTGGGACTCGAGCGGCGGCGGTTTCCTTCAACACGTAGTTGAAATTTTGCCTTTCTCGAATCGTTTCAGAGCTCAACGGTTCACGGTCCAAAGTGGTGTTTGTATTTCTCATCGCGTATTTATTTCAAAAATTGTTTTTTCAGTCGTTCCAACGCTCGGAAGGTTTTTACTTTGGCATTATTTTCTGTTACTTCCAGAATTTCACCAATTTCCTTGTACGATCGTTTTTCAAAATACCGAAGCTCAATGAGTTGAAGATCTGGTTCGCGGAGGAAAGCAAGACATTTTATGAGTTTGTCTTTGTTCGCAACCAAGTCATCCTCTTCGAATTCCTCAGTAATATCAAAGAGATGAACTGTTTCTATGTTGACTGTCCGTTTTGCCTTTCGATCGCGAAAACTCTGGTAAAGTTCACTTTTAGCAATTCGGTACAACCACGAAGAAAATGGTACACCTCTGTATTCATACTTGTGCAAGTTGCTGAGCGCTTTGATGAACACTTGAGATGTTACATCGAACGCTTGCTCTTGATCGTCCATCCGCTGATAGACGTACCGAAATATCTGTTCGTGATACTTCGTGTACAGTGGACCGAATCGCTCCGGATCCTTCTTCGCTTCCGAGATCCAATCGCGCTCTTGCAGAAGCGTGGGATTGGTCTGGTGGTAAATGGGGTTCACTGCCATGGGTTCTGGTTTTAATATTCTAGTTTGGTTTAAAAGCTTGCAGGCTTTCATCTATAACTCAGCCTCGATGACTTCGTTACAAGAAAAACGCCAAATTTGTTTTTTTAGTATGCGCACATAGAAAAT
>CALFOS010000162.1 GCA_937919725.1 uncultured Fluviicola sp.
TACACCCGACCTTTCACAACGCCCATTTGAGCGAAGATAGAAGAGGACAATCCGAGTAAAAAAATGATGATTCCTGCTTTCATCTAGCAAATATAGGCATTACCGTTTAACTTATTATTGATTTCGTTAAACATTTTTTCTGATAAAAGTTTGCAGTGGATGGAAATTCTTTAAAACCAAAGAAGGTTATCTCTTTCGGGATAACCTTCCTCACTATCAAAATGATAACGCATGAATAGAGCACTGCTTATACCTTGCCTAACATTCCTTTTTTCAATGCAGCATCAGCTGGTTTTGATCCCAACCAAATGGAGAACAAGGCTTTCTTAAATTCTAAACCGCTCACGGTCCCAAGATTTGTTCCATTCTTCTTTGCTGTAACACCTTTACCTGGTGTATATTCTAAGTGAATTTTATCACCACTTTTGAACTCGCCAGTGAAAAATCCCATAAACTTTTTAATTTCGGCATCTGTTGCTTTTCCGCTTGTCGCTTTTCCGAAACCTTCCTTCACCGTTTCAACAAACTTATCACGTGTTACTTTATCCGATACCAATTGGATATGAATCGCCATCTCATCATCATCTGAAATAATTTTACTCGCGTCCATTGATGGTCGAGACAAATAGAGAGCACCAACATATAAGTCGAATGTATATTTCTCTCGCAATCCTGCTCCATTATACATTAAGGTTTGACCATTAACTGTAGTTTTCGCGTCAAATGTTACCCCAGCAACCGTTCTTTTCTGAGCATGTACAGATGAGAAAGAGAATCCAACAAAACAAATGATAAGTAATCCTAAGTTTTTCATATTTTTTATTTTTTTATTTTTGTAAACACAATGTACAAAGAAATAATCATACCAAACATCTTAATATGAAAATGAAATTAATTTCCTTCTTGTCCGTATCGTTGATCATGGCCTCTTGTTCTGGTGATCCAGATGCTTGGAATGATGAGCGAAAACAAATTGTAAAAGATAAATGTGATTCGGAAATGTTCGATTGCGATTGCTACCTAAAAACGACCATGGAATCTTTTCCAAAGGCGCAGGAATATAACAAAACGCTTGAAAATGAATCAGCTAATCAAAAAAAGGTTGACGCCTACTGGGACAAAATTTACGAAGGATGCGTAGCGGATTAATCATCTAGCTAATTCTTAAAAAATTTTCTATTAGTTTCATTCCATTCGGAGTCATGACAGATTCCGGATGAAATTGAATACCATATAATTTACATTCCGTATTTTCAATTGCCATAAGAATATCTCCTTCCGAGATTGCGGTAACTTTGTAGTTCGAATTCTCTCGAACCGCCCAACTGTGGTAAAGTCCAACCTCAATTTCTTTGGGTAACTCATAGAAAAGTTCAGAATCGAATAATCGGATCTCTTCCATCACGCCATGCTTCACATTTTCTTGGTTGTAGATTTCGCCTCCCAAGTGAAGAGCAATTGCCTGCATCCCTAAACAAACACCCAACACAGGAATCTTACCGTTCACTTGTTCAATAAGTTTCATCATGTTGCCAGCATTTTGTGGCAAGCCAGGTCCGGGTGACAATACGATTTTATGATACTGAGAAAAATTCGAAATTTCGACATTATTTCGCACTACATCAACCTCCACATCTAGGCTCACGAGGTAGTGCTCCAAGTTGTACGTGAAGGAATCAAAATTGTCTAAAAGGAGGATTCGCTGCAAGAACTTTATATTTAGTAAACTTGTACAAAATTACGCAGTTGAAAAAGGTTATACAAATTCCAGGAGCTCCAGCACCGATTGGACCCTACAGTCAAGCGATTTTAGCGAACGATACTTTGTATGTTTCGGGGCAAATTCCTGTTGATCCAGCCAGTGGTGAACTGGTTTCCGAGTCAATTGAAGCGGCAACGCATCAGGTGATGAAAAATATTTTGGCTTTGGTGAACGAAGCGGGAATGTCGACAGAAAATATCGTGAAATGCAGCATTTTCTTGAAAGATCTCGGAAATTTTGAAGGAGTAAATGAAATATACGGGTCCTATTTTCGTTCTGAGCCTCCAGCGCGCGAAACGGTTCAAGTTTCTCGTTTACCAAAGGATGTTGACATCGAAATTTCGTGCATTGCAGTTAAGTAACTATTGTTGAGTGAAGCTCCAAAATATCGTCTGAGTGTCATCATTGTAAACTATAATGTTGAGCATTTCCTCGATCAATGCCTCGATTCTGTGCGCAGAGCAAGTGAATTGTGCGCGATTGAAGTACTGATCGTAGATAACAATTCCGTGGATGCATCGCTCGCCATGTTGGCCGAGAAACATCCCGAATATCAACTCATTTCCAACAAAGAAAACGTTGGATTTTCACGCGCAAATAATCAAGCAATTCGCATAGCGAAAAGCGATTACGTTTTGTTGCTCAACCCTGATACAGTGGTTGCTGAGGATACGTTTCTGAAAGTGGCCAACTTCATGGACGAACATCCGAATGCAGGTGGATTGGGCGTACACATGATTGACGGAAAAGGAAACTTTTTACCCGAATCGAAGCGCGGATTACCAAAACCAATGGTGGCGTTTTACAAGATTTTTGGGCTCTCGAAAATTTTCCCAAAGTCGAAGCGGTTTGGGCATTATCATTTAGGACATATCGCCGAAAACGAAACGAGTAAAATTGACGTGCTGAGTGGTGCATTTATGTTGATGCGAAAATCGGCGTTGGAAAAAGTGGGACTCCTCGACGAAGATTATTTCATGTATGGCGAGGACATCGACCTCTCCTATCGGATTCAAAAAGGCGGTTTCGACAACTATTATTTCCCCGAAACGAGCATCATCCATTATAAAGGAGAGAGCACCAAGAAAAGTTCGGTAAACTACGTTTTCGTTTTTTACAAAGCGATGGTGATTTTTGCACGCAAGCATTTCGCAGGCAAACAAGCAGGACTTTTTTCTTTGTTGATCAACTCTGCGATTTACCTCCGGGCCTTTTTAGCCCTTGTGAGCCGCGTAGCAAAACGATTGTTTTTCCCGCTTTTCGATTTCATCTACGTCACCTTGGGGTTATTCGCCCTCACCAACTATTGGAAGATGTCTAATATCGAGTTTCCAGAAGAACTTATCAAATATTCCATTCCCATTTATGCCTTCGCTTGGATTGTGACTACGTTTTTTAATGGCGGCTACGACTTCCCCATTCGACTTTTGAAATACGCGAAAAGTGTTCTCATCGCCACGCTTATTATTTTGGTCGCTTACGCCATTTTGCCTAAAGATTACCAGTTTTCCCGGCTCTTTATCTTCGCTGGAGCACTTTGGACCTTGTCCTATTTCCTTGTTTCTCGTGTGTTCCTTCATTTCGCGATCGGAAAAAAATTCAAACTCTTCAAAACTGGGAAGCGCTCCTTTGCCGTTCTCGCTGGAAACGAAGAATATGAGCGAATCAAAGTACTATTGGCGCAAACACATTCCAATTTGGACGAGATTGAGCAGCTTCAGTCTGATCAAACAGATGCTCCTCGCTTAAATGAAATTATTTTCTCCGCTGCGGATACGAAGTACTCAGAAATTATTCGCCGCATGCGCAATTGGAAATCGAATGACCACGACTTTAAAATAGCGCCAAAAGATGGAAATGTTCTAATCGGGAGCAACTCCATCGACACGGCAGGTGATTTGTACATTCTCAATTTAAACGCACTTGGAAGTACCGAAAATGTTCGGAAAAAGCGATTATTTGACCTCACTTCATCCATTTTTCTGATCTTATCTTCCCCAATTATGGTATTTCTAGTGGAGAGAAAAGCCGAATTCGTCAAGAATTGTTTTAAAGTATTAACTGGCAGATATACATTTGTGGGCTATACCGACACAG
>CALFOS010000163.1 GCA_937919725.1 uncultured Fluviicola sp.
ATATGTATCCCTATTGGACTAAATTGAATAAATACAAAAGTGAATATTTCGTTTATTCCCCTTCGGATTATATGTCTAACGAAACATTTTTATTGACCGATTCAATTTTTTACAGTCTGACAAATCCAGATCCCACGATCAATCCAATTACACATTTTAGGAAAATTTCAAATTCGAAATATGAATTTAAAGTAACTAATTTTCATGAGATGTATAAACTTGTAAAGGTTGAACTCACTGATGAAAAAAGTAAAATATATTTATGGGAATTTATAAATGCAAAAGGGGAAACGTATAAAATAGAGTATAGGACACCCTCAAATAATGTGAAAGCATTTAAAATGATTGTGAATGATTGTTTAGGACAAAAATGTATACAAGAATTCATATTTGACAAGTAAGCTTGCTTGCTAACAGCCCTTGCTAAAAACAGGACCGCGTAGTTTTCTGAGAAAGCGTAGCCTTCATAGCCGTAAACCGTTACTTTCGAAAAGAAACGATATCCAATACAGCAGTATTTTCTAAATTCTTTTCTCGTTAGCGCGTCCTGTCAATATTCAATCTAATAAAAAACCCCATTCATCCGAAGACAAATGAGGTTTCAAGCTCTAGGAAATTAACTTCTATCCGTTAAAATCAACAGAAAGTGTGTTAAGTCCTTCAATTGGGTTAACGATTAACACGGGAATTTGTGCATCGTTTGTGATGATGTATTCTTCATGATTGGCAGTGAGCACTCCCAATATATTGTTTTTGTTCAAGTTCATGATAGCTATCAAATCTGCGTCGATGTTCACAGCGTGTTTCACCACTTCTTTATCGAATCCACTGCTTGGAACAATGGTAGCTGTTACCTCAATTTCGCGCTCCGAGAAGTATTTCTTGGCGAATTGAATATTTGCCTTCACCTTGTGGCGGAGGAAATCGTCCTTTTCCTCTGGCGTGATCACGTGTACCCGTGATTTGAAATACGTTGCAATATTCGCTACGATCGCCAATTTTTGTTTTGTCTCTTTATTGAGGTCCAATGGAACCACGATATCATCATAACCCGTTTCTTTGGCCGTTTTCGCTTGCACGATCACAAAAGGGACAGAGGAGTGATTTATCACTTTCAAGGCATTCATACCCGTAAGGTGCTGCCACCCTTGCGCGCCATGGGTTCCCATAAAAACAAGTTCTGCATGATGTTCGGCCGCAAAATCTCCAATATCTTCAATAATATTTCCTACACGTACAGAAGGAATCAATTTAACTCCGGTGCCGAATTCGGTAATAAGTACAGCTAATTTTTTTTCGGCGTCATTAATGTCCTTTTCCTTTCCCACGACGTGGAGAAGATATATTTCTGCTCCGAGCGGTTTGGCTGTTGCGATGGCATGTTCCAGGGCAATCGTTGCGACGGCGGTAAAATCGTGAGGAACAATAAAGCTTTTAGATTTCATAACTTGAGGTTCTAGTTTACAGTTTTTTACTTACAGTATCTGCTACAAACATAATAATACGGAAAAATTTCGGATTAGAAACCTTGGAGTAAATGAAAAAAACGCGCACACCTAAATAGCGGGCTTACTCAATATGCGCTTCAATAAGGGGTTTACTAAGACCACGACCACAATTATGGACGATCCGATGTAAAACTGTGTGCCAACAATCTCATTTTCACCTAGTAAAGCTATAGCCAGAAGTATGGTATAAACCGGTTCCATGTTAATACTCAACGAAACAGTGAATGCGCCTAAGCGTTTGACCAGCTCCACGTTAACCAAAAAAGCGAAGGACGTGCATGCCAGTCCTAAAAAGAGCAACCACCAAATATCTTTAGCAGAAAGTTGGAACAATTCGGGCTTCATTTCTCCACGAGCAAACAAGAGTATAGTTAGAAACACCCCGGCAACCGCCATTTCGTAGAACGTGATTTTGGACGGGGGCATCGTTTGAGCTAACTTTCCATTCAGCACCGAAAAAAGCGCTGCCATGAACGCAGAAACCAATCCGTAGGCAAGTGCGACGTAGTCCTGAGCGCTGAAGTCGGATGAAACAAAGTAAATACCGTAAATCACGATTAAGCCAAGTCCGAGTTCCAACCAGGAAAATTTTCGTCCCGTGATGAGCGGTTCGAGCCATGTTACGTGCACCGTGGTGGTGGACAAACACAAGATTCCCAGCGACGCCGTAGACAAATCGATCGCCATGTAAAAAGTAACCCAGTGCGTGGCGACTATAATTCCAACGAGCGCGAGCTGCAAGAACTCCCTGAACGAGTTGAGTTTGAGTGAACGTTTTAAAAGCGGGAGAATGAGTCCAAGAGACACCACAGCGATCAGCACACGGTACCAAACGATAGGAATGGGATCAAGCGAAATAATTTTTCCGAGGATGCCCGTGAAACCCCACATGAGGATGATCACGTGCAGCAGTATGTGATATTGAAATTTTGCGAACACGGCGCGAAAGTACGAAAAGTGAACTCACCTGGACACAAATGTGTACTTTCAGCACTCAAGACGACATAATTGAGGATGTATTTCGATTATATTCCACCTATTTTTTCACTCTTATGATAAAACGATTTTCTGGTTTTATTCAAAAGCCAGCAACAAAAAAGGGTGTTTTAGGGATATGGATTGGGCTAATAATTTCCGTAATTGTGCTCTATATGCTTTTCCCAAAGCATTTTACGGCAGAAGGAATACATGTATTTGTAATTGAGTTTAATACGTTAGCGCTTGGTGTATACTTCTCTATTAGTTTGATCCGAGGGCTTTTTTTAATACCGAGTACGCCATTTGTATTGGCAGGAGCTTTATTGTTCCCAACAAATTTATCGCTGGTTTTTGTGATTTCCATGCTAGGAATAATGGGGTCGGGGACCTTTATTTATCATGCAGCTCACTTTCTTGATTTCAGCGAAAAAAGAGGGGAGAAAATCAATCGATTAAATGAGAAGATTAGGAGGTCTGGTTTTTGGATTGTACTGACATGGTCATTTTTCCCACTTGTTCCAACAGACCTGATTTGCTGGGTAGCAGGACGAGTACGAATTGCATTTTGGAAGTACATTCTTGCTTTATTTATAGGTGAGGCAGTGCTGGTTGCAATTTATTTAACGTGTTATCAATATTTCTTGAATTAAGACTGTGGTAGCCATACGGATTTGTTAAAATAAAAACTCCCTCAAACAAATGTTCAAGGGAGTTAATAGTATGATTTGATTGAAGAGCTTATTTTTTCAATTTTTTGCGTTTATCGTCAATTTTACCTTGTTTTTCATCCAATTTTGAATGCTTCACTTTGAGCTCTTGTTGTTGAGTTGCAAGTTTATCGAGATCTTTCCCTTTTTTCATTTTCTTGTCGAGCTTGTCTTGCTCGTCATCGAGCTTTTTTCGGTCCGAATCAATTTTATTTTGTTCACCGTCCAATTTCTCGATTTTTTTCTGAACTGATTCAGCTTCTTTTTGCTCTTTTTCGATTGCTTTTTGCTCTTTTTCAGCCTCTTTTTGTGCTTTTTCAGCTTCTTTTGCCTCTTTATCGGCTTCTTTTTGCTTTTTTTCAGCGTCCTTTTTTGCTTCTTCTTGTTCTTTTTCAGCTTTCTCTTCAGTCTTAGCACCTTCTTTAGCTGCTTTGGCTTCTTCTTCAGCGCGATCCTTTTCTGCTTTCAAGGCTTTTTCTTTGTCCTTGGCCGCTTGCTCTGCATCTTTGGTTGCCTTCTCTTGGTCTTTTTGCTTTTTTTCTGCTTCACGTTCTGCTGCTGACGCATCTACCTCGCTCATATTCTTTGCCTTCTCTTCTTCGATGGCTTTCATGCGAGCAGTTTGCTCTTCTTCGCGTTTTTTTGCTTCAGCATCGCGCTCACCCGAACCTTGCGACAATTGTTTCTCTTGCTCGCCCTTTTGTTTCTCGATTTCCTGACGCTGTGCTTCCATCGCACGCTCTTTCGCTTCGGTTTCAGTTTTCGTTTTCTCAGTCTCTTTCAAGCGCTCTTCCGTGGTTGCTTTTACGTCATTCGTTTCCGATTGAAGTTGCTCCTGACGTTTTTTTGCTTCGGCCATTCTGCGCTCGTAGCCTTCTTTCGACTCGTTCTCACCTTGAATTTTTTCGTTGAGTTTGTCCTCCGTTGATTGAGAATCAGCTTCGATTTCAGCTATGGTTGCGGCCTTGTTTTTAAGATCGAATGGAATATTTCCTCCATTAGACAGCACAACACCTTCTTGTTTACTCGTTTTATAGAGTCTGTGATACACTTCGATCGAAACAGCCTGACTACCATACGTTGCAAGTTTAATTGCAGCCACGCCAGATTCGTTTGTGGTTCCTGCCCCAACAACCGTTTTGTCGTTCACTATTTTTACCAATGCTCCAGCAACAGGTTGCCCCTCGTGCGTCACTGTAATGGATACAGAAACACCTTCCTTCGCTACATTTTCAATTACTGTTAGTGCTTCTGTTGTTGATGCCATACTTCCAAAAGAGGCCATGAACAACGAAGCAAGTATGTATACTTTTTTCATTTGTTTTGATTTATCGGTTCCTAAAATTACGAAAATCCGAATTGGTTCAAAGGTTCTCTTCCAAAAATAAGTCCAAATTTTCCACTACTTTTGGCGCATGCGCTTTTCAGAGGTAATTGGACACAGTGAATTGAAGAAAGACTTGATCAAAGAAGTGAATCAAGAAAAAATCAGTCACGCCCAGTTGTTTCTGGGAAAACCGGGACATGGCGTTCTTCCTATGGCTCTCGGATTTGTGCAATACCTGTTCTGTGACAACAAACAAACCGATGATAGTTGTGGAGAGTGTCCGTCTTGCAGAAAAGTGCAGAAATTGCAGCATCCTGATCTTCATTTCTCATTTCCTACTGTTCAATCGATCAGTAATACGGCTGACGGATTGATTTCGGAGTGGAGAGAAATGATTGATGAAAATCCCTATTTCGATTTGAATGGATGGATCAAATTCATGGATCCGAAAGAACGCAGGCCAATCATCGGGAAAGACGAGAGCCAAGAAATCATTAAGAAACTGAATTTGCGCTCGTATGAAGGCGGATTTAAAGTGATGTTGATTTGGATGGCTGAGGAAATGAACCAATCGAGCGCCAATAAATTATTGAAAGTCTTGGAGGAGCCTCCCGGAAACACACTCTTTATTTTGATGGCGGAATCGGAGGACCTGATGCTTCAAACGATTTTGTCGCGAACGCAAAAGGTGCGTATTCCACGAATCAAACTTGACGATTTGAGCGCGTATTTGCGCGAACAAAAAAATCAATCCACGGGAAATGCCGACAGTATTGCTGCACGAGTGGATGGTGATTTGATCGAAGCCATGGAATTTTTGGGTGATCATCACGAACAAGATGAAAACCGCGAACGATTCATTCAACTCATGCGCGTGTGCTACAAAAAAAACGTGCTCGACATGATGGATTGGGCTGAAGGAATCGGCGGAAAAAGCAGGGAATTCCAAAAAGTATTCTTGAAATACGCACTGCACATGTTCCGTCAAAGTTTACTCAAAAACTACACCGATGATATCCTTATTCGTGTCTCGGAAGAAGAAGCTGATTTCCTCGAAAAATTCGCACGCTTCATCACAGGAAACAACATTCAAAACTTCTTGGAAACATTCAGCGACGCTCATTATCACATTGAACGAAATGCCAACCCGAAGATTCTCTTCACACAATTGTGCTTTGAGGTGATGCGGTATATTCATAAGGCTTAGTCAGGATTGCTGGATTAGAAGGATGTTTAGATTGCTGGATCGTTGGGTTTCTAGACCGTTGGATTTTGTCCACGATTTCTGCAATCGTTTAGCAGCGTCATGAATAATTTCGAATACCAACATCTAAATCCAAGAGCCACGCCCTCCAACCATCCAAGCGCAAAGCGCTCCAACTATCCAGCTAATCCACAATCCACCTTTCATATCTTAACGCAAATCAAACATAATGAGAAAAATTAAATAAGTACCTTTATGCCAAAGTAGAGAACTATGGGTTGTACCAGTTGCGGCAGTGGAGGAGGAACTCCAGGCGGATGTAAGAATAATGGTACTTGTAGTTCTGGCGGATGTAGTAAATTAGAGGTGTATGATTGGTTAGCGAATATGGAGCAACCCAACGGGCAATCACCTTATGATATAGTTGAAGTTCGGTTCAAAAATAGCCGAAAAGGATTTTACCGAAACACCAAGAATACAAGCTACCAAGTCGGAGATGTGATTATGGTGGATGGAGGTCCAGGAAAAGACATCGGAGTGATATCGGTAATCGGAGAACTCGCCAGAATACAAGTCAGAAAAAAAGCGCCAGGCTTCAAGCCAATCGAGGCGAAAAAGATCCTTGGCATAGCCGAGCAAGAAGACATTGATCGTTGGATTCAAGCACGAACGCTCGAAAAGGAGGCGATCTATAAAGCACGAACCATGGCAGTGAACTTGAAATTGGAAATGAAAATTTCGGATGTTGAGTACCAAGGGGATTTATCGAAAGCAGTATTTTATTACACAGCTGAAGGGCGCGTGGATTTTCGTGAGCTCATCAAGGACATGGCGAATGTGTTCAAAACGCGCATCGAAATGCGTCAAATTGGTGCCCGTCAAGAAGCGGCTCGATTAGGCGGAATTGGCTCGTGTGGAAGAGAATTGTGTTGCTCGACCTGGTTAACAGATTTCCGATCGGTTTCAACATCCGCAGCGCGCTACCAACAGTTGTCGCTCAATCCTCAAAAATTGGCGGGACAGTGTGGAAAATTGAAGTGCTGCCTCAACTACGAGTTGGACATGTACCTGGACGCCATCAAGGCATTTCCGAAGGGAGAAACAAAATTGCGCACCGAAAAAGGCTCGGCGATACACATCAAAACAGACGTGTTTAAGCAACAAATGTGGTACGCGTACGAAGGCGATGCAGGAGGCAGCGGTTTGATCGCTATGCATCCAGATCGTGTACGCGAAGTTCTTCGGATGAACAAAGACGGAAAAAACCCAGCGGATCTGAACGAATACAAAGAAGTTGTTTTAGCAGCTCGAGAGCCAGATTACGAAAACGTGGTTGGCCAAGATAGCGTCGATCGTTTTGAGCACATCTTCAAGAAAAAAGTCAAAGGAGGAAACAAATCGAACAACCGAAACAACCGAAAAAGCACATCAGGCGATAGAAAGTCGGGAAATCCTCAAGCGAATGCCAATCCAAACCAGGCGAAAGGTGAGGGAGGAGCGCCAGCAAATAAGAAACCACAAAGTTCGAGACCGCCGCGCAAGCAAGGACCAAAGCCAGCAGGAGACAATTCAACTTCTCCGAAAGCGGAAGGACCAAAGCCCAACACCAGCGAATCCGGCAACAAACCGAATCCGAACAGAAGAAGAAATAACAACAGAAGAAACAAACCGAATAATCCCGGGGGTGACGATGCTGATAAGAAATAGTATACTAATTGGTGTGCTGAGTGCCATGTTGATTTCCTGCGGGGAACAACCGTTCTATGAAAAAACCTACGCCTTCGATGGGCGCGAGTGGAAACAGGACGTGAAACCGACGTACGCCTTCGAAGTAAAAGACATCACCAAGGAGTACGATTTTACACTTTCGCTTCGCACCTCAACGGATTACCAGTATAACAACGTGTGGATTTTTATGAAAACCATTACGCCCGATGGAACGATTGCGCGCGAACCATTCGAAATTAAAATAACGGCGCCAGATGGATCTTGGATCGGCGAAAAATCCGGATCTGTCGTCACAACACCGCTCACGTTTCGTAGCCGAAAACTGCCTAAAAAAGGAAAATATACCTTTGTTATCGAGCAGGGAATCACGCAATCGAAAGTCACAAATGTACACGACTTAACCTTTAGAGTGGACGAAAGTAAAGGAGAGAAGCAATAGACTTGATGGACTAAGAAACTATAAAATTAAGCGGCTCTGATTTAACATCAGAGCCGCTTTTGTTTTCTCTAATAAATCAAGAAATTCAGAGCAGCCTGACTATTGTTTATTGAGTTTTAGAATTTCCAAATCCCCATTTTCTTTCTGAATTTGAACATAGTATAAACCTTTTGGCAATGAGGAAATATTTAATTGCTGCGTGTTTTCTCCACCATTTGATTGGCTAGAATGAACACTGTTTATTTGTTGACCGGTTAGATTAAAAACGCGAACCTCAATATCTGAATTCGAATGAGTAGAACTCGAAATAGTGATCACATCTTCCGCAGGGCTTGGAAAGAGATGAAAAGATCCGTCGTTCGAAGCTTCATCAACACTAGCAATTGAGGCAAATGGAACCGATTCTTCACAAAAAGAAATTATGAAACCTCCTCTAAATGGAGACCCGTAGGCACGAAAAAAGTTATGCCAACGCTCTACTCGTTGTATGGAAGGATCGGGGAGATAATTTGCATCTTCATAACTAAATTGTTCATCATGGTTCCGCAAAAGTCGATACTATCTATTCCGTTAACGACAAAATATGGAGTGGTAACGGCTGCAACGGGGTTCCAAAGTGTATCGCCTAAACTAGGATTAAAATCGTACCAAAGATCTTCAGTTGTCGAACCTGAATCAATCTTATATGCTCGTCGGTTCATATCATTTCGATACGCCAACACATAGTTTTCTGGATAAAAAGGACTACTAGAATAAGCGCCATTACCATCAGAAATAATATATAATCCAAGAAGTTGGGTATAGGTGAGCCCTCCGATAATGGTGTCAGCACCGCTTCGATATATAGGATAATCCATAACCTATTCGTTGTAATAACAACCGAGTAAAGCGGTTGATCGTTAACATTTTATCTAAGCATAAGCACTAAAAGAAAAGAAAACACAGGTTTTAGAGTGCTGGAGTAGTTCATAGCATTCGATTAAGTAGTGTCCTTTATGAGTAGACGAATTTAGCAATCTAAAGGTTGAAAATGAGTTAATTAATTTTCATCCTGCATCGAAGGACAATTGTGCGTTCCATACGAGCAATAAACACAACAATCGCCGTCGTGTGGAGTCAATTCTGCATGACATTTTTCGCAGGTATATTTGATAGTGCACACGTCCGTTGGCAAGACTTCCGTTTTTTTATGTTGACATTTCGGACAGGTAATTTCGGAAGTTTCGGACACATCGGTCGATTTTGCCATTGCATTTTCTTCTATGGAATTGGATTGCTTAATATCAGGCGCGCAATGCGCCAATAAAAACGAAAGGAGAAACAGAAATTGAAAGCGCATATCGTTTTGTTTAAGTCAATAATTGACCACACCTCTAAAGCAGGCATTTTTATTGCGTAAATCAAGTCCACCTTCGTACACCGATTTCAAATTCACTAGAAAAAAGGACCAACCGCTATCGCAGTCAATTCGAATTTCTCGTTTTGACGCATCGTCCGCTGGAATTTCATTTTGCGTTAATTCCACGAGTACATGATCACCGTGTTGTGTCAATTTTACTTCCACCACACACGCGCCCGCGAAGGTGAATTTCAGCAAGTCTTTTCCATTTTCTTCGAGCACTCGCCCTGTTTCTGTCGGCTCATATAAATACCACGACCATCGATATACATCATTCGCTTCGATGTTTTCATAACGGGGAACGGGTTCACCATTCGGACGATCAAACTCCGCCCGACTCAAAAACCACGACTCAATTTCCCGCGGAATTGTCCACGCGCTGTACATCGCCTCGACAGTTGACTTAACGGCAATTTTCTTCGTAAAGGTTTCCCAATTGAAATTTTCCATGAATTGATTTTTGTGCTAGATCGCAACACTCCTTTTAAAGGTAAGCAATTGTTACGATAAGGAGTTCTTTTCGAAGTGAGGTGTTTCTTTCGTTTCGGGAAATGAACGTGCAATTTTGCGTAAATTTTCAATGTCCGGCATGCCATTTAGTTTTTTTGGTTGAACTCAGGAATGCTAGCGTGGTGCCAACTCCTTAGCGAACCAAAACCCAGAATCTTTCACGGCACGCTCCAAGGTTTCATAATCGACGTACACCAATCCAAATCGTGGTTCAAAGCCTTCGCTCCACTCAAAATTGTCGGTTAGGCTCCAAACGAAATAACCGTTCACGGGGACGCCTTCATTTTTTGCCCGGAGAACATTGGACAAGTAGGCTTTAAAAAAATCGATTCTGCTTTGATCATGCACCCTTCCGTTTTCCAGAGAGTCTTTCACACAGACGCCGTTTTCGGTTACGATTATTTCCCGTACTCCCTCGTATTCGCCGAGCTGCTTCAGAATTTGATAAATCCCTTCAGGATAAATTTCAAACCCCATTTCATTTACTGGAACACTTCTTTTTTTGGAGTCGATCTGTTTCGCCCAAAGAACAGGCGGCCAAAGATGACGTTTCGCCACAACCCTAAAATAATTTTGGACACCAATAAAATCGAACTCAAATTTTAATTTTTCGGCATCGCCTTCTTCCATATGTTTTTCGATTTTTCTCAAGGCTGAGAATCCATCGTAGGGATAACCAAGACCCAAGGATGGTTCAATAAATAGTCGATTGAGCAGCGCATCCAATTTTGCAACCGCCCTGCTATTCTTCGATTTCCCTTTGTATGACTCCACAGGAGAACAGCTAAAAGTGGAACCGATGTTGGCATTATTTACGGTTGATCGCAGTATTCTTCCGCTTTCCGCCATCGCCAAACAAGTATAATGTGTGGCTTTCAGAAAATTGGAAATTCCTTTTTCTCCTGGAGCGTGATACCCCATCATATAGCCCAAACCAACAAATCCAGCGGGCTCATTCATCACCATCCAATTTTTAACTTTGTCGCCGTATTCGTTTGCACAAAATTGAGTGTAAGCGGAAAACCAATCAATGATTTCTCGATTTGTCCAACCTCCTTGTTCTTGAAGATTTTGCGGGAGATCCCAATGGTAAAGAGTAATCCACGGTTCGACGCCTTGCGCGATGCACTCGTCAATCACGCCATGATAAAATTGCACTCCGGCAGGATTTATTTGTCCAACCCCGTCGGGGAAAATGCGCGTCCAGGAGATAGAAAACCGAAAAACATCGAAATTCATTTCCTTGTGCAAGCGAATGTCTTCTTTGTATCGATGGTAAAAATCTACTGCTACGTCGCCATTTTCGTTGGCGTGAATATTTCCCTTGGTGTGCGTGAATTCGTCCCAAATGGACACGCCTTTTCCATCACTGTTCCAAGCGCCTTCAATCTGATAGGCAGCACATGCGGTTCCCCATTTGAAATCCTCCCCAAACGAAGAGAGGTGCAGCGTATCGGCATTTATTGTCGCCTGCGCGGTGGCAAAACTGAAAAGACCGCTGAGAAGAAGTATACTGAAGTTTGCTGATATTCTCACAGGATAAAAATTAGTTCAAGGTGAGCTGTAAGAACGTCAAGTCTAACCACTTGTCAAATTTGAATCCTACTTCTTTAAATGTTCCAACCGCCTTAAAACCAAATTTTTCATGGAAGTCGATACTTTGGCTATTGGTAGCATCCACACCCGCAATCATGGTGTGATATCCACCTTCTATCGCCAAGCGAATCAATTCGATCATGAGTTCTTTTCCCACTCCGCGTGATCGAGCATTTTTGTCGATGTAAATAGAATGCTCAACGCTAAACAGATATCCAGCCCAAGGTCTAAAAATTCCGAAGCTTCCAAAACCAATAATTTCGTTTTCTTTTTCGGCTACGATGACAGGCATTTGATCCCGACTTTTCTGTTCGAACCAATTTAACTGAAAGTCATACGTTCGTTCTTGGTAATCGTAGATTGCTGTGGAATTAAGGATTTCGTAATTTACTATTTCCACAATTTTGGCAAGATCTTGCGTGCGTGCTCTTCGAATAATTAGTTCCTTCATTTTGGGTACGCTGCGGATTAGAAATAAAGTTCTTCAAGAATAAACGGGAAATGAAAAACAGGATAGAGTTTACTAATGCCAACACTCATCGAATCAACTTATAACTTATAGGCATAACTCACGGACATCACATGGCGTAAGTCCTTTCCATATTCAAATGATTTATCTAGTTGGTATTTCACAGAAACCTTGTGGGGGCCCTTCAACTCAAACTGACTTCCAAGCTGCATCCGAATTTTAGAAAAACTCGGTCCATTCGGACCAAATTGTGGATCATAGAAAAGCTCCGCATTAAAAAGAGGTGTAAAAATACTGTTGTTGATATCGTATTTCACAGAAGCCTTAAATCGAAGGGATTGATCCAAGTCGGCATCGAAACTCTCTGAGCTTGCCAAACGATTGAATGCATATTGGTAGCGCACGCGTGCATCGGAGCTCCATCGTTTAAAACTTTTTTCAAAATTAGCATTGAAGTTTATTCGATGCGCTCCCAGCAGATTGCCGTATTTATCTTTGTCTAAAATGTAACGGTAGTCTATCGAAGGACGAAACCACTTTTTTACTTTGTATTCTAGACCTACCTGAGGAAAAAAGGTTTCTAGACCCGAATTACCAAAGCGAGAGTTCAAATCAAGTGACCAATCCAGCCTTTTTACGACCTTTCCCGACGTGCCAAGCTCCGCCCAAACCTGAAATTCGTGCTGAGAAGAGGCCGAAAGACCCGTAAAAATGAATGCTAAGAATGCAAGATGTTTCATATAAGGGAGGGTCAATTAATCTCTAATGTCAATCGTTCCAATGTCCGTTGTTGTTTTGCTGTCTGTAAGTTCAACATCTACAAAAACAGGCTGTTTCCCACTTGCGCAAGTTGTGCATTTCTCATACACGAACACCGTGTACTTCCCTTTTTGGAGGTAGTTGAATTCGAACGTTCCGTCGTAAGATGTCTTAACATCGTCGTCATAAAATGTCCCTTCCTCCCCGTAAATAAGGAAAACATCCTCGTTTTGTGCGTCGTATTCATTGATTAAATTCCCGGCAACATCGTACTTTTTCACGTGGATTTTTCCAGAGATGGCAGATGATCCTCCAGGGCCTTCAACTTTAGAACAAGATTGCAAAAAGAACAAAACACCTGCGAAAGCAAGTGAAACTTGAAGAGATCGTTTGATAAGTTTCATAAATTAAATCAATTAAAAGATCAATGGGCTTACAACCTTATACCCCATTTTGTCGTCCTAAATATAGTAAAACACCAATATAATTTGTAACATTGGATAAACTGTTTTTAAACTATACCTTAACTCAGCGTTATATCATACTTATATAAACTATGCAATCACTTCGATCCATCAAGCTAACAGCCCTCACTTTTGGGTTGTTGCTTTCATCAAGTTCCTTTTCTCAGGTTGTTATCAATGAATATTCGTGCTCCAATATGGCGGGCCCAACGGATGCTTTCGGACAGCGAGAAGATTGGGTAGAACTCTACAACCCCACAGGAGCAGCAGTAGACATTGCCGGATTTTATCTCTCCGACAAAGCTGGAAATCCTCTTAAGTGGGCCGTGCCCGCAGGCGTTTCTGTTCCAGCGAATGGATATACAATGGTGTACTGCTCAAAACGCGACCTTGTTTCGGGTACGGAATTGCACCCAAACTTTTCTCTCACTCAAACAAAATCAGATTATTTTATTCTTTCGAACGCACTTGGAAACCTAGTTGACTCAGTGCACCTCACGCGCTTAACCAAAGCGAATCATTCCGTTGGTCGTTCAATAAATGGTGCTTCCGATTGGAAGCTTTTCACAACGCCGACGCCAAATGCGGCGAACACGGGAGCACAGCCATTTTATACTCCACGACCAGTAATGAGCGTTCAGTCTGGATTCTATCCTGGAGCGCAAACGGTGGCCATCACTTGTACAGAACCCGGAGCAACAATTCGTTACACGCTTGATGGTTCAAGCCCTACGGCTGCATCAAGTGCATATTCTGGACCGATCAATATTTCTACCACCACCGTGCTTCGTGCACAAGCATACGGTGCAAATTTGCCGAGTTTCAACGAAACGAACACCTATTTTATCAATGTAACGCACCCTATTCCTGTAGTTTCGGTTTGCTCAGCGGATATATACGATCTCATTGCCAATGGTAATGGCTGGGGTTCAAACAAAGTGGGATCGTTCGAGTTATTCGAACAAGACGGAACATTTATCGACGAAGGAGAAGGAGACTTTAACAAGCATGGTAACGACTCGTGGGCATACGACCAACGTGGATTTGACGTGATCATGCGCGATGAGTTTGGATACAACGGCGACATCGAACATCAAATTTTCCCTGAGAAAACGCGCGACGAATTCCAACGATTGATCATGAAACCCGCGGCTAACGATAATTATTCCTTCGAAAACGGTGCGCACATCCGCGATGCATTTGTACATACTCTTTCTATTCGTGCGGACATGAAATTGGATGAGCGTACGTGGCGACCATGTATTGTTTATCTCAATGGAGAATATTGGGGAGTGTATGAAATTCGCGAGAAAATTGACGATCACGATTACACAGAATACTATTTCGATCAGGGGAAATACGATTTGCAATACCTCAAAACGTGGGGAGGAACTTGGTCCGAATACGGCGGGGCGCAAGCGCAAACAGATTGGGATGATCTAGTTACATACATAATGGCAAATGATATTTCTATTCCTGTGAATTACGATTATGTTGATAGCTTGTTGAACTGGGAGTCATTGTGCGATTATTTCATGTTCAATTCGTATGTAGTATCTCAAGATTGGTTGAACTGGAACACCGCTTGGTGGAGAGGAATGAATCCTGCGGGTGACAAGCAAAAATGGCGCTATACGCTTTGGGACATGGACGCGACATTTGGACACTATATTAATTATACGGGAATTCCGGATCCTTCGGCAAATGCTGACCCATGTAATGTGGAAGGATTACCAAATCCTGGAGGTCAAGGACATACAGATATCCTTGTCAAATTGATGGCGGATACCGCAATTGTTGAACAATACTACATCACGCGCTACATCGATTTGATCAATTCTCAATTTTCGTGCGCGTACATGAATCAACTCTTGGACAGTATGATCGCCGAGATTAACCCCGAAATGGGAGCACAAGTTGCTACCTGGGGGGGATCCTTCGCTGGATGGCAAGGAAAGGTTCAGGAATTGAAAGACTTCATCGATGAACGCTGCATTGCTATGGAAACAGGCTTGGTCGATTGCTACGATCTTACCGGACCTTTTGCTGTCACCTTCGATGTACTGCCAGCGGGAGCAGGACAAATTAAGGTCAACTCGATTTGGCAAAACACCTATCCATGGACAGCCAGTTATTACGGACAAATTCAAACAAACACCATTGCACGGGCCTTTGCTGGTTTTGAATTCGACTATTGGTCGTTCACTACTGGTCCAATGCTGAACGCAAACGTGGAAGACACAAATGGAATAATGATCACAGGCGTGGAAAACGTTACTGCTCACTTCCGAGCAGTTGGTTCGCCTCCAGGTGCATCGAGTGATGGAATTCATGTGCCAACAGGATTTAGCCCGAATGGTGATGGACAAAATGAAATCTTCTCAATCCTAGTTGGGGCAGATGTTGTGAACTTCACGTTCTATGTATACGACCGTTGGGGAAATAGAATCGTTCATGCCAAAAATGATAAAACCTTCACGTGGGACGGAAGTTTCAATGGCGAGCCGGTAAATTCAGGTGTCTATCCTTATATGTATGAAGTTGAATTTAGTGATGGAACGCACGAATGGCATTCTGGAAACATTACTGTAATCCGTTAAGATGAAGAGAGCACTCACACTAGCATTAGCGTTTTGCGCCCTTCAGTCGGTGAACGCACAAGATTTACATTTTTCGCAATCGGCACAAACTCCTTTGCTCATCAATCCTGGTGCAGCCGGAGTGTTTGATGGATGGGAACGCGTCAATATCAATCACCGAAATCAGTGGTTGGGAGCAGGAACACAATTTATGACAACCTCTATTGCTGCGGATGCCAATTTTTGGAAATCAAGCTTCAATGATCGAGCTCACGCTGGATTAGGCGTTTTGTTTTACAACGATATCGGTGGAGATTCGCGTTTTGGAAGTCAAATGGGAGCACTTACTTTAAGTGGAATTTTGCCAATGGGCGCTTCAGGGCACATTCTCTCAGCTGGAATTCAGGGTGGATTCGGTCAACGGAAAGCCGATTTATCAAACGTGTCGTTCATGAACCAATGGAACGGATCGGCGTTCGACCCAACTATTTTGAGTGGTGAGCAAAACACAGTAACATCATTTGCATACATGGATGCATCAGCAGGAATCTACTATGTATACGATGGTGGACAAAACTCCTTCGCGCGAAACGACGATTTCAAATTCCAATTTGGCGTGGCGGCATACCACATCAATAAACCAGAATTAAAGTACTCGAATGGAATTAGTTCTGATCGACTTCACAGAAAGTTTGTGGCAAATGCTAGCATCGTAGCGGACATTCCTGCGACTGTTTTTGCAATTGATGCTTCAGTCGTTCAGTTTGCCCAAGGCGGACATTACGAAACGCTTCTAGGAATGATGCTTCGTTACCGCTTCGAAAATTCCACGAAAATCACAGGGAATTCACACGATGCCTTCATTGGTCTCGGATGCTATGCGCGTATTAAAGATGGAATTATTCCTTCGGTGATGGTCGATTGGCGTGGTTTCCAGTTCGGAATTTCCTATGACGTAACATTGTCGGCGTTGAGAAATGCGTACAGTGGAGGATCACTCGAATTTTCCTTAGCGTTCATCAACAGAAATGATGCGCTCTTCAAAACTCGGAAACGTAGAATGTAAGCTATTTCTTGGCGAGCGAACGAAAGAAAGCGAAAATGCGCTTGTGAAACAGGGCGAACAATAGGATGTAAGGAATCGTCATCAAAATGAAAATACCCGAATTGATGTTGTTACCAAACGAATTTTCGTCCAATTCTGCTCCTTGCTCCGCAAGCAATTTGCACTGAGAACAGCCCTGCCCGAATGCCACATCTGTAATAAGAAGTGCAAAAACAACGATCGTGATGAGTTTCCAATGTTTCATGCTGCAAATTTACGGAATTTGTGAGATATATGAACCATCTAACGATTGGGATAATAGAACGAGCGAAACCACATCGCAATCCTAAAAAATTCAACTAAATTTGTTGTATGAAAATAGCCGCACTAGGAATAGCACTTCTCCTCGTAATTACCTCGTGCACACACGGAAAAGAGCAGAAAGCAGAAACCTTATCCATAGATCAAGCCATCGAAAAATATCCAGACAGCATAGAGTTGTTGGTGAAACGCGGACAAGGTTACATGGAAACCTTCGAATTCGACCTGGCAATGTCGGATGCGGCCAAAGCGTTCCGATTGGACAGCAACAAAGTGCTCGTAAAACGGTTCTATGCCGATGTGCTCAATAACCGTCCAGAGCGCACTGTGGAGGACACGTACGTTGCTCAACGCCACTACAAATCCTTACTAAAAACAGACGGGAAAAACGCCGAACTATTGGTTGCTCTGGCATCAACATTCAGCATTCAACAAGATTTCGAAAAGGCCTTCGAGTACATCAACAAAGCGCTTAAAGTCGATCCACGATGCCGAGAAGCTTACCAATTGAAAGGATCGATCTACCGAGCACTTGGACAAACAAAGTTGATGAAATCATCGTACGAAACGGCCATTCAACAAGACCCGAAATTTTTTGAAGGATATTTGATGCTCGGTGCCATTTATCAGGAAGAAAACGATCCACTCTGCATCGAATATTTCACTACGGCGTATAATTTGCGCCCGCGCGAGGTAGAGGCCAAATACTCCTTGGCATATGCTAAACAGCATTTTGGTAGGGAAGAGGATGCCGCGAAAATGTACCGTGAAATGGCCAAAGACACATCCGATTATTACAGTTCACAGGCTTGGTTTCAACTTGGACACATGAAGCAATTCCGTTTTGGCGATTTGGATAGCGCGAAATTTTTCTATACGAAAGCCATTCGCGTGCAGCCACGATTCGTGGAGGCGTACCACAATTTGGGTATTTGCTACGACCGTGAAGGAGACAAAACCAATGCACTTCGCTCGTTTGGTAAAGCGTTGAAATACGATCCCGACTTCGAATTGTCACGAAAATACGCCGACAGCATTCAATTCAAGTGAAGATAAAACAAGCCTATATTCAACTGATCAGTGACGCCATCATTCCGCTGGCCGGTGCGCTGTTTTTTGGCTGGAGTTTATACTTTATTCTGCTTTTCTATTGCTTGGATTTAATCGCAACGGAGGTGATAACACACCTAAAATCGAGAAAAACGGTTGAATTTCGCGGAATGGACAAAAAACTGTGGCTCAGCAATGGGATAAAAAGTGCGGCTCTGTTGGTGATCATTGTTGGATTGATTCACCTGGGAGTGTACTTTATTCAATCAGGAATCGATTTCAAAACCGAGTTCATCGCCTTTTTGACTTATGAAGAAATGGGAATTCAACAAGGATATATTCTTCTGCCACTTGTTGCATTTGCAGCGTTTCAACTTTACCGAATGACCTTTTTGATGCCAGCACGATTTCGAAATATCACGCTCGAAGAAATTTGGAATCCGCACCTTACATCCTTGCTTTTGATGATTGCATTCGCTGGGATTATTGTCGGATTATCGCAATTTATCATCTTTCCAGAATTAGTCTATACCTTATTAATTGTTGCGCTAAGTTCGGTGTATCAACTCTGCCAAATGGTCAAATGAGTCGTAGAGGATTAAAAAAGAGCATTTTCCGAACTCAGAAGCAGGAGAAATCTACCGCGCGTTTGAGAATTTTTTAGTATTTTTCGCTACAAATCTATTGAACAGTATGAAAAAGTTATTGATCGTATTAGCTGCAGGAGCATTTTTGACTTCATGTAGTTCAACGGAAGACAAAGCGGCAGCAGCAGGATTTTGCGAATGTTACGCTATGCAAGCTGACGCAGCAGAAAGCACAAGTCTTACAGAAATGATGGAAAGCGCTGAGAAAATGACGGCTTGTGTGCAAACATGGCAAGAAAAATTCAAAGGAAAAATTTCCAAAGATGGATTTAGTAAAGAGTTGAAAGACGCGTGCCCAGATGCTCACGCTACAGCTGATCAAATGGGAGTGTTCAAATAACTGAACGAATCTTATTTAAAAAACGCGCACTAATTTATTCGTGCGCGTTTTTTTGTGATCAAAAAGCCAAAACGACTTATTATAAATGATTATATGCTGTCTGAGTCGAAGACAGCGTGCATTTCCTCTAAAACTTAAACGTCACGCCTCCCAAAATTTGGAAAGTTTGCACGGGGAAATTATACCAGCGCATGTAACGTTGCGATGCCAAATTGTTCGTTTGTACGAAGGCTGAAATCCGCGGACTGTATCGGTACTCAACTCCCAAATTGGCGTCGGCCAAGAAATTGAGCGATTGAATGTATTGTCCGTTTTCTTCTGTAACACCTTCGCCCGGCGCGTACACCAATGCTTTTCGCCCTTGCTCCATGTTCAAATCGAGGTTGATGATGAACTTGTCGAACAAATTGTAAGATCCACGCAAAAATACTTCCAAGTTTGGTTTGTTCCAAGCGTAGCTGTTGTTTAGTAAATTATACGAGTTGTAACGAATAATTCCGTCTACTTTGATTTTTTCTTTCAATTGATAAGACAGACTTCCTTCGATGGTTGCCACGTTTGCTGTATCGTAAATCACGCCGAATTTATTGCCGAGTGAATACAAAGTATCTGTTACAAAAAGCGCGATATCTTTTACGTTGGCGAAGTTTGCACCGATGTTGAAACTCACGCGTTTGCTAAGCGTTCCTTTAATTCCTCCGTAGAAATCGATCGCTTTGTGTTCGTTGCGTAATTCCACATTTGGCCGCAAGAATTCATTTTCGCGGGTCAAGGATTTGAAGGTTGTTTGTGTCAATCCTCCTCTAATTCCAACATAAGGAATGAAGATATCGTTGAACATGCTGTATTTCACTTCGGCAATCGGGTAGATGTGTGCACGTGTTTTTTCGCGTGCATCAAACACGATATCCACTCCCACTTTCGCCTTGAATCGGTCGTCGGCGAACTGCGTTGTGATGGTTGGCTTGATGTTTACAATTACGTTATTCTGTACAAATCCTGTGTCGAGCAAATTGGCATACGAAGTATCGAGCTCGCCGTATTTGTATCCGTTGTAACGAATATTGAAATCAGCAGCGTAAATTTCTCGTCCGAGTTTGTACCAAGCGTTTGTTTTGAAATCGAAGGCATTTTCCCGTGCTCTCCAATCCGCAAACTCCTCACGCGGTGGCTTCATCGATTGAAAATTGTTGTACATAATTCCAATACCGTAGTTGACGCTGGCACTGTCTTTTTTGTGTCGTGCAAACGCAAAATCGAAACCTCCGTCGCTGTAACGCTGATTTAAACTATCGCCAGCTACGCCAAGCGTGTCCGAAATTCCGTAGTAGTGCAAACCTTGATTGTTATAGTTCACATTGCTGCGGATCGAGTATTTCCGTTCGTTGATTCCGAAGTAGAGGTTCAATTTCGTTCTATCGAAAGTGGCGGTTGCCAAATCGTTGAAGTCGCCCCAATTGCTAAGGTGTTTCAAATGTCCGCCGTACAAATATTTGCGCGAGCGAACGGCATCGAAGTAAATTTCCCCCAAGGGCATAATTCCCCCTGTTGCGAAGTCGGTGCCAACGCCCAATTTCACGTAGGTTTTGTAGAGCGGGTTGAGCAGATCTACCGTGCGAATGGAAACGGGACTAATTTGGTTGACCTCGGCGTTCGTTTTATATTTGAGGGGCAACAAAGGATAATTGACGACTGCCATCGGAATGGTGGTGTCGATGACCGAGGGACTAACCGTTATTCGGTATGCCGGATCGATTTTTCGGTTTGCGTTCCCGAGAAGAATTGTTTCTCCAGGTTGAGCTTGTACCGTGAATGTAACGGCCAAAAATGCTATGAATGTGAGTGTTAACTTTTTCATGGTCGTTCTTATTGTCCGTTAATATCAATGGTCGTGTTACCGCCGGGTATAATATTCTTCGGCTGATTTTTGAGTTGCATCAACTCGTTCCAAAGTGCATTTGCTTCGTCTTTGATGCCGTCGTTCTCTACTTTGTAGTGATCAATCACAGATTTTAATGTTTGTTCAGCATCGAAGAGTTTGTTTTGTGCCATGTAGACGCGGGTCCGAAGTATCAAGGATTTTGCGATCCAATAATTGTACGCCGGTTTCATTTTCAGCAATTTGGTCACTTCATTGTCGGCTTCGGCGTAATCTCCTTTTTTGAAGTATAATTCAGCCAATGAATGTCGAGCTTGTGCGGCGCGTTCTGTTGTTGTGTTCGCGATAATCCACTCCAACGCGGGTTTCGCTTCATTGAATCTATTCAGGTGATAGTTCGCCATTCCTTTGGAATAGTACGCTTCTATTTTTATTTCCTGACTCACTTGCGAACTAGCCAACACTTTGTCGGCATATTGACTTGCACTCGCCCAATTTTCTGTGAGGAAATAGCTTCTCATCAAATTAATTCGCGCGTTGTACTGCACTTCTGGACTAGAACTAACGGTTTCTACGCGGTTGTAATAAGGAATCGCCTCACTGTATTTTCCGTTGTTGAAGAGGTGTTTCGACACCAAAATTGCGGCATTTTCAGTGAACTGAGGAGAGTTTGGGCCTTCCAATGTTTCGCGGTAAAGCTGAATGGCCAATTCTACATTGTTCGAGTTGTAGTGGCAGTCGGCCAAGTAATTCTTCGCCTCGTTCGCATAGCGTCCATTAGGGAATTGCGAGAGGTATTTTTCGAACTTTGGAATCGCGTTAGCGTAGCGCTGTGCATCAGAAAGTGAGCTATCCAAATACGCTTGTGTGGCCGGAATGTAGTACAAGTTTTCTTGCTCGTTCAAATCCAGTTTAAAACAGGGATATTGCGTTGCCAACGCCACGACTCGTTCGGGTTCGTTCATGAGCAAATACAACTCTTTCAAACCTTCAGCAACGCGTTCGCACACTTTTTGATCGGCGCCATATTCCGTCATTACAGCTTTGTAGCCTTGCTCTGATTGTGCATGTTTTCCTTGCTTCGCATCGATATCTGCAATGTTGATTTTTGAATCCATCACCAAGTTGGAAGACGGATAATCGGTTACGATTTGCTGATAATATTGACGGGCTTTGTCGAAACGCGTGTCTGATTTGTAACTTTCTGCCACATCAAAAATTGCGCGGATCATGTAATCCGATTTTTTGTAATTGTTGATGAGGTCGAGCAAATTGCTAATTCGTTTCGATGAATTTCCTTCAAAGCCATAGCAGCGCGACATGAAATACAAGGCTTGATCTTCGAAACCGGCATTTAAGTTGATCACTTCCTGATAGTTGTTGATCGCCTCCACGTTTTTCTTCATAACATAGTTCGCGTCCGCGATCCGCATATTGGCGTCTGCACGTTTGCGCTTCTCAGGCGGATTTGATTGCAAGTAACTCCGGAAAGCTTCGATTGCTTTGGTTGCTTCTATTTTATTATCGTCTTTCTCCTCGCCTTTTTTCACATAGCAATAGCCGATGTTGTATTCTGCCTCCTGTTTCAATCCTGGGGACATCGTTGCTGGCATGGCGATAAAATCTTGGTACTCTTTGATCGCGATGTCGTAGTTACTCAACCGGAAATTCGCGTCAGCGGTCCAATAAGCAGCTTTCCCTGAAAGTTTAGTATCCACAGGGTAGCGTTTCACCAAATCGAAGGAATTGATGGCTCCTTTGAAATTACTTTTTTGGTAATTGTCCACGCCTTGGTTGAAAGCCACGAGTTGGTAGGCGGTTTTCAATTTCACGTCTTTGTTCGGAATTTTATCGAGCGATGCGAGTGCTTTTTCGTAGTTGTTTGTACTCGTGTACACATTCACCAAGTATTGATACACATCGTTTCTTCTATCTGAATTTGGATATTTGTTCAAATACATTTCAAACGCTTCAACGGCTTCGTCGTATGGATTGATGTCTAATTTATAAGACAAAATGGCGTAGTTGAACAAAGCATCTTCTTGTACCACAAGATTAGCATCGATGAAGGCAGCTTTTTCGAATGCCGAACGCGCCGACACTTTTTCGTCTGACTTCAACATGCATTCTGCAATGTGGTAGAAAGCAATTTGTCCGAGCGAATCTGGAATTTTCGTAACACGGTCGAACATGCGGATTGCTTTGTCACAAGCCCCCGTTTTGTAATAAGCATAACCGAGCGTGTAGTCTTCATCGCGCGTTGTGTGTGCTGATCGGTTGTAATCTTCCAAGTAAGAAACAGCTTTGTCGTAATCGCCAATTCGGTAGTAAGCATCTCCCACGAGGTGATTCAAATCTTGTTCGTTCACAACATCGTCGTCATTCGACATGCGCTTGGCATATTCGGTTACCTTCTCGTATTTTCCTTGGAGGTAATAGATTTGAGCGATGTAGTAAATCACCACTTTCCCAAATTTTTCATCCTGCTCCAATTTCAAAAACCCGTCGAGGGCCGTTTCATATTGTCGATTTTGATAAGCGATGTGCGAATAGTAATATAAGGAAGGCTGTGCGTATTGCGTTACACCATCTTTCGCTTCAAAAAACGCATCGCGCGCATTGTTCAGTTGATCTATCTTGAAATAGGAATAACCCAATTTGAAATAAAATTCTTCTCGGTCTTCTTCTTCAATGTCATTTGAACTGAGTTTATCAAACCACACCAAAGCGTTTTCGTAATCCTTTTTGTAAAAATGGAATTTTGCCAAACGGTAGTAAATATCCATTTTATAAATGCTCTCAGGATAGTTTTTATTGAAGGCTTCCAAGAGAGAAATTGCATCATTATTGTACAATTCGAGGGCAGAAACCGCCTCATAATAGGATGCTTTTACGTAAAACGGATCGTTTTTTCGCTCGAAACCGTCGATAAAAGTGCGAAAAGTCTTGCGCGCTGCACCATATTGTTCTTTCTGATACAACTCTTCACCGCGAAAATATTCTACATGTTCACTGTTGTATTTTTCCGAAGTTTGTCCGTATACCGTGGTATACAACGCCAAAACTATGAAAAGAAGGTATCTACTCATACGACTGCTTTTAAGTTTATAAAATTAGACCTCTTATTTGGGGAAAGAGACTGGCGAAACTAAAGTTTTAAACGCGTTTCTGTTAATGTTATTTCAAAACAAATTATAAATGATGCCAAGGAATTGCTCACCTTTACATGAGATAGAGTTATGGGCAATATAATTGAAATAAAAGACGGGAAGATTTTACAGAAGGGAATCCCTGTTCTAAAAAATGTGAACGTTGAAATTCGTTCCGATGAGTTCGTCTACCTAATTGGAAAAACGGGAAGCGGAAAGAGCAGTCTCCTAAAAACCTTGTACGGCGAATTAACCCTGGATGAAGGCTCTGGAAAAGTGGCTGGATTCAACATCGTTACGCTTCGCAGAAAGGAAATTCCAAAATTGAGAAGAAGCTTGGGAATTGTGTTTCAAGATTTCCAATTGCTCACGGACCGTTCCGTGCTCAAGAATTTACTATTCGTAATGGGCGCATCGGGCTGGAAGGATAAAAAACTAATGATTTCTCGTGCCGAAGAAGTACTCACTATGGTTGGGTTGCGTGGAAAAGGGAATTCGATGCCCTTCGCTCTTTCCGGTGGAGAACAACAACGCGTTTCCATTGCGCGTGCATTGCTCAACAGACCTAAACTCATTCTCGCCGACGAGCCAACAGGGAACCTCGACCCTGAAACATCGGGCGAAATAATGGAATTGCTCATCGCGGTTGCTAAAGAACAAGGTGCAACGGTTTTGATGGCCACTCACGACATGTCGATGGTGGAAAAATTCCCAGGGCGCATTCTCAAAGTAGAAGAAGGAACCGTGCGCGAAATCAACACGATGCATAAGTTTGATCCGTTTACGCAGTTTTCAGCGGAGTAGGATTTTTGGATTTCTGAACTGTTGGATTTTTGGAAACGGTAGGCGAACGGAAGTTCGCTTTCGAAAGCATTACTTTCTCTTGCCTTTGGATTTAGTTTACACTTCGAAGTGAAGGTAAATCCAACCTGTCCAAAAATCCAGCACTCCAACAATCAATTTTTTTATTCTCCTAATCCAAGCCGTTAAAACAATTGCGCTAAAACCAAATCCGGGAAGCAAGTAGTGTCCTCTTTTCATTTTTTAATTAAATAGTGAAACACAACTCTATGTCCTCTAGTATTTTTTAGTTCTATAATTGTCCCGCCTCTGGTACTGAATAAACTTCAAAGCTCCAACGATATTCGTTGGAGCTTTTGTTTTCACGGAGATTATAGTGTAAGAAGTAGTTCTAGTTTTGAATGTCCAGACTGTTGGGCGATGTCTACTGAATTAATTCACATTTGAGCAATCAATGTATTTTTCTATTTGGTG
>CALFOS010000164.1 GCA_937919725.1 uncultured Fluviicola sp.
TGGACGAAGTTAGTTTTTTTTATGGGCGCCACACCCGACGCTTCCTCAATGCCGAATTTTTATTCGTGAATCAACTGTACAGTTCGGAAGGTCGGGGTCGGTCTCCGTGCTTTAGTCCCCTGACATTTCATCGTCAAGGGAGCTATCACACTCTGCCCTGGCGCGGGTTCTCTACAACCGAAACCAACTACTCTTAGCACATCGATCTCAAAATCATCAGTTCATCTGCACTCGGAACATTGTTCCCTCGACTTATCACCCCCTTTTTTTTGATAAATATCCTTAAAACGGCACCAACTATCTATTCTACCGATTAATTTTACACTTTATATCTGCAATGAAGGAAACGAAGGAAACGAAGCAATTGAAACCATACCATGTACTCCTATTTTTGTTAGGTGTCCTGCTAATTCTCGGTACCGTCGCCTTTTTTACGCCCAAATTGGGGTATAAAATTGGTGGAACAACCTTTAATTTCATGACGAAGGAGGATTTCCTTCACCCGAAAAAACAAGAGAATGCCGATGTTTCGGATATTTTTGCTTCCATTGACACCACGCTTAACGGAACGGGTTCAAAAAAACCACTCATCAAGCACAAAAATGGTTCGAACGGTGGAATGGGTGCTCCTGGCGGTGGAAGCTACGAAGTAGAAAGCGTGGTCGATCTTCAAATGTCGGAGGCTGGAAAAGCAAACTTGCACCGATTTTTTGAAGTGCTCAGTGGAGTAGCATCGAACAAACAACGCATTTCAATTCTTCATTATGGTGATTCACAAATTGAGGGAGATCGAATTACAGGCTTCATCCGCGAGCGAATTCAAAATCAATTCGGTGGGAACGGCCCTGGAATGATTCCTGCCACGAATGTGTACGAGACCTACGCATTTTATCAAGCTTATTCCGATAATTTCCAACGATATACGTGCTTCGGTGGCGCGAAGTTGAGCAATTCGAAATACGGTGCTATGGCATCGGCATCTCGTTTTACGCCCGAATATCAACTGAAAAACAAAAACAGTCTCGATTCACTCAACCTGAAAGAACAAACCGGTTGGATCGAAGTTGGCCCGTCGGGCAGAGCGATGTCGAGAGCGCGTTCATTCAATAATGTCAAAATGCACTACAATAGCTGTATCGTTCCAACGATGCTGCGCGTGTATCAAAACGGAAAAATCATTCACGAAGATAGTTTGATCATGGACGGCGCACAGCACTCCGTTCACTTGAGTTTTGCCAGTACTCCAGGGAAATTGAAATTTGAATTCAAAGGAAAGGTCAGTCCAAATATCTGTGGTTTCTCCCTCGAAGGAGATTATGGTGTGCAGGTTTCGAACATTGGTATGCGCGGATCGAGTGGAACAGTCTGGGGAGCAATGAATCACGGTGTGTTAAGCACGATGTACCGCGAAGCGAACACGAAATTGGTGATCATGCAGTTCGGTGGAAATTCCGTTCCAAGCTTTAAAGACAGCGCCTCGGTGCGAAATTTCGCGAGCTATTTCCAAGGACAAATCAATGCCGTAAAAAAACTCAACCCAGATGCGATGGTGATTGTGATTGGTCCAAGCGACATGTCCAAATTGAAAGATGGAATCTACAATACCTATCCACTTTTGCCGTATTGTGTAGATAGAATGATCGCTGCTACAAAAGCGTCGGGAGCTGCTTATTGGAATTTATACGCGTCCATGGGAGGATATAATTCCATGCCCGCATGGGTCGAAAAAGGTATGGCAGGCTCCGACTATATCCACTTCAGCGGTGGCGGAACCAAATTTGCCGCCCAGATGTTCTACAATACATTGATGTCTGAATTCAACACTTGGAAAGGAAATTAGTGAGATATATTCTCTACATAGCATTGTTATTCATGCCATTTTTGGCAAGTTCACAAGATTCTACCAAAGGGCTGAGTGCATACATCTATCCCGATTTCCGAGATTTGGACACTTCATTTCGAACCACGTACCCATTTGTGCATTACGGAGTAAATAACTTTAAATTCTACTCCGAGAAAAGTCCAAATTTCGAATTGCTCTATCAAAAAATGGAACACATGATTGCCACTAAAAAGGGAAAATTGAATTTTTACCACATCGGAGGATCGCACATTCAGGCGGACATCTACACGCACGATGCGCGCGAATTTTTGGAATCAAATTGGAAAGGTCTCCAAGGCGAACGTGGCTGGGTGTTTCCGTTTGATTTAGCGCGAACAAACAATCCAGAGAATTACGAATTTTCGTCGCCCAACAGCTGGCGTGCCCACCGAAGTGTAGTGCACAAACCGTCGCAATATAAAGTCGATTACGGTTTATTGGGCGCAGTAATTACCTGTCCCGATTCGGTGATTACTATCCGATTCAAACACGACCGAACCATCGTGAACACGCCAATCGATCACATTCGGATTTACCACAATATCGGCGAATTCCCATATTGGATGCACTTCGGGCCCGATGAATTGCTCGTTTGGAAAACAACGCACAATCCAGAAGTTGGCTACACCGACGTCTACCTGTGCGATCCTGTCGACACACTGAATATTCAATTTCAACGAACGGGGGAGCAAGCGCCAGAGCTGGAAATTTATGGATTTTTACTGATGAATAATCTTCCAGGAATTTCGTACACCTCCATCGGAATTAACGGCGCAGGTTTGTATACGTATTTGGAAAACGACCGTTTCGAAGAGCAATTGAAATCCTATCCGCCTGACTTTTTCGCGTATTCTGTAGGTACAAATGACGGGAATACGACCTATGATAGATTCAACCCTGATGTGTACAAACGAAATTTGGAGAAAATGATGCAAATGGCTTTGAGTGCGAATCCAGATTGTGCACTGCTGCTCACCGTCCCCAACGATTCATACTATCACAAGAGATATTTGAATAAAAACATCGCCCGCGAACGTACCGTCATTATTGAACTAGCCGAGCAATACAAAATGGCCGTGTGGGATTTGTACGGCGTGATGGGCGAATTGGGGTCGAGTAAAACATGGCAACAAAACGACTTGATGACGAGCGACTTGGTCCACTTCACACGCGACGGTTATCACTTCAAAGGAAAATTATACATCGATGCAATGCTAAAATTTATGGATCAGTTAGAAACCAAACACGCCGAGAAATAAAATGGATTGGATCAATAATATATTTCCAATTGAACGATTCGCTGATATCTTCTCTAGCGAGATCGGCTTCGGAAATAAACTCGTATTTACAGAATTCAACTTCTGGCTCTTTTTCATTTTGGTACTCGTCGTCTTCTCCTTTTTGCACAAAAACAAATTGGCTCGAAGCGTCTTTTTATCGATCATCAGTCTCTACATCTATTTCAAAACCTCAGGACTCTTTCTCCTGATTTTACTGTTGAGCATCGCTGTCAATTACCTTTTCGGTAGGCGAATTTTCAATGCCCGATCCGATCTCAGGAGGAAATGGATCATTGCTTTTTCCGCAATATTCAACTTATTACTTCTAGGTTACTTCAAATATGCGATCTTTTTCACCGAATCGTTCAACGAAGTTTTTCACACCAACTACGAAGTAGTTAACCATTTTATCCAGTATGGAAAATCGTGGTTCGGTGATGATGCTTTTGCCAAACCAGCTCCATCTTTGATCGGTCAAATCATTTTACCCGTCGGCGTTTCCTTCTTCACCTTTCAGAATATTAGTTACACCGTCGACATCTACCGAAAGGAAATTGAGCCGGTAAAAAACTTTTTTCACTATACATTTTTCGTGTCGTTTTTCCCGCAGTTGGTCATGGGGCCAATCGTCCGAGCACGCGATTTCATTCCTCAAATCACGCAACCTTTTGTCCTCAATCGCACCGATTTTAGTTGGTCGGTTATCCAAATTGTGAAAGGATTGGTGAAAAAAGTCGTTATTGCCGATTTCTTGGTCGTTCATTTCATCAACCGCATCACCGAAAACCCCGAGGCCTATCCTGGATTTGTGAGTGTACTCGCTATGTGGGCTTATTCACTGCACATTTACGCCGATTTCTCAGGTTACACCGACATCGCCATTGGACTTTCCCGACTGATGGGATTCGAGCTCAAAGAAAATTTCAACTCGCCATACAAAGCCATCAATGTTGCCGATTTTTGGAGGCGTTGGCACAAATCCCTCGGTTCGTGGCTGCGCGATTACCTCTACATTCCCCTCGGTGGAAATAGGGGAGGTACGATTGGATCATATATTGCGATTCTGTTCATTTTCACCTTCCTGATTTTCATTACTGGTTGGTACGATTTGCTCTACATCTACGGAGGACTCACGATTTTGTACGTCATCGGGTTGTTTCTTATCAAAGATTTCAAACGCTTCGTGCACCGCGATTTGAACCTGCTCATCACCATGGTAATCGGTGGATTGTGGCACGGCGCGAGCGAAAACTTCGTGATTTGGGGAGCCATGAACGGTATCGCGCTCATCATCTACAAATATTGGAAACAGATCAGTCCCTATGAGAACAAAACGAACTTTTTTGTTCATTTCTGGAAGATCTTCCTCACCTTCAACTTCATCACATTTACACGAATTTGGTTCAAGCTTGAAGGCGATGGCGCGCCAAACGTAATGCTCGACCAGATGTGGAATCACTTCAATTTCACGTGGGATACATTTGTTACTGTGCTCACAACTTACCAAGCTGTTTTTTGGATAATGCTCGGTGGATTCATCATTCATTGGCTTCCAGAGAAAATTAAGAAAATGTACGAGGGTTGGTTTATTCGAATGCCACTGGCAATGCAAGCTGTTTCAGTATCCGTGATTTTGCTCTTGATGTATCAGGCGATTTCTAGCGAAGCACCGCCGTTTGTTTATTTAATGTTCTAATTAAAACGGATGATTATGCGTAGCACACTGATAGTAATTGGAATTGCACTTGGATTTGGAATGTATTCGTGTTCTGAAGAAGGAAATGTGGACGATCTCAGGGCGAAAGAACTCGAATTGAAGGAACGCGAGCTCGAATTACGCGAGAAAGAACGCAACAAAGCGAAGGACGAAGTAGAGGAGAAATCGACCGAAAGGTCATCCAATTGGAAGTTTTACCACAATCAACGCTACGATTTTTGTGTCGACTACCCATCCGACTTCTTGCACGCCACGGGCGAATCTCAAAATGAGGACGGAAATACCTTTGCGAATGCCAACAATTCGAGTGAAATGCGCGCTTCTGGGATGTACAATGCACTCGACCAAACCATTGCAGATGCATTTAAAGCGGCAACTGAAAAAGGAAAATATTACGACGACGAACGCGTGATCACCTACAAACAACAAAAAGGAAACTGGTTCGTAGTATCAGGGAAATACAACGAAAGTATTTTCTACGTGCGCACTGTCCTCAAAGGCGACACATTTTACACGCTCTATTTTGAGTATCATTCTTCAGAAACCAAGAAATTTGCAGAAATTATAGCGCGCGTAGGGAAGAAATTCCCTGATTGTTGAGGTTCGGATGATTGATTAATCTATTCCTACCTTTGTATCCAATTAAATTCTCCAAATGAAACAACTTCTCCTCGTTCTCACGATCGTATTTTCCACAAGCACATACGCTCAAATTTCCGTCGACGTCATGAGTTACAACGTGCTGAACTTCCCAGATGGAGTTAATCGTATCGATACACTCAAAAAAGTTCTTTCTTACTACACACCGGATATTTTAATGCTTCAAGAGTTAAAATCGAGTGCTGGATTGAATCAAATCACATCTGCGCTCAACGATCTCTCGAACGATCAATACGTTTCTGGAACCTGGGTCGCTCAGCAATCGGTTCCCGGATCGGCCTATAAATTGCAACAAAACATCGTTTACAATACTACGATCTTCGGACTCGCAAGCGAACGGGTCATCCTAACAGGCACACGAGATGTCAACTATTTTAAGCTATACATCCGTGACGAAAATTTACCGTTCGCAAACGATACTGTGTTTTTGCATGTGTATGTCACGCACCTCAAATCGTCTCAGGGAGTAGACAACGAGGCAGCCCGCTATGAAATGGCGCAAGCGATGCGAGCAGACATCAATGCACTTCCACCATACAGTTATGTGCTTTCTGGGGGCGATTTCAATCTCTACAACAGTTCGGAAGCGGCATACCAACACCTATTAACGACGGGAGTCACGAACACCTTAGTTGATCCCATCAATATGCCGGGCGATTGGCATAGCTCATTGTTTCCTAACAAAGAAATATTAACTCAATCTACGCGACTGAATGCACTTTCGGACGGGGCCGGAGGCGGAATTGACGATCGTTTTGATTTCGTGCTGCAATCCATCGAGCTTCAAGCAGGAAACAACGAGTTATCCTACGCCAATGGAACGTACAAAGCAATGGGTAATAATGGAACATGCTACAACACGGACATCTTCAATTGCTCAACCTTCAACAATGTTCCCGATTCAATTTTGCGCGCACTTTATTACAATTCTGATCACCTTCCCGTGGTTTTCTCGCTCGTGAGCGATATCATTTTGTCTGTTGATGAGCGTCCGCTAATTCAATTCTCCATCTACCCAAATCCTGCGGTAAACCAGTTGACGATTGCTCCAAAAACGAACGAACGGTTCGAAATGAGGATTCTTGATGTTACAGGAAAAATTCAATTAAGCCAATCCATTTCCGGAAAAACGCACGTCGATATTTCAAGACTCGAATTAGGAATTTACTTCGTGCAGCTCGTTGGTGCTAACTCGGCAATCAAGTTCGTGAAAGAGTAGCAGCTACTCAAGCAAGATTCATTTTTTTGGAGGACGCCTCTCGCAATCTTCGAACGAAAGAATATGCATGAGATCGAAACTCGTTCATACGAGGGCCTACTACGAAAACCATCAATCAGATCAAACCCAGCCACAAGAAACGTCGGGGCTGTACCACATGAAAAGCATCGCCTTCGAAAATATACGGAACCGCACCTAATTATCGGATTGTTGGAAATTCGATCATGGAAAAAACACTCCGCACCATTACAGAAAAGTTGCGAACGCTTTTTATTTCAAAAGGCTCACGTGTCCAGCGTACTCAAAAGCTGATTTTTCGCCATTGTTGTAATTGTTAGGCCACACCGTAAATTTATAGGTGTACGTGCCTGTTTGAACGGTTTGTCCTTGGAATTTTCCATCCCACACCACGGATTCTGCTTTGAAATCTGCTCCTGAAAAAATCAATTCGCCCCAACGGTTGAAAATTTGTAACTCGATCCATTTAATGTCCGTTGCGTAGCCAAAAAATGTTTCGTTGAATCCATCGCCATCGGGAGTGAAGGTGTTGGGAGCATAAAAGACAAAGATTGCTGGAACGGTGATAATTCGAATAGCAGTATCCGTGCATCCATGTTCAAATTCATTGGCCACCAAAATGATTTCGTATGTCGCCTCTTCACCATTTGTTGAGAAATTATGGAAATAGGGAAGGGTGATGTTTGGATAGTATAAATAGTCTACTTGATTATCCATAAACCAAATTGCTTCATCAGTATTGGAAGAAGATTGATTGACGAAGGTGAAATTGGTCGACGTTCCTTGCGAATAATCGTTGGTGAAGTAGAAATCTGCCGTTACGCTCACGTCAATTACATGTGCCGAATCGAAATGCGACCAACATCCTGCCGTGTCTGTATATTGAGCGTAAACCCAACCTCCAATGGTTCCTGCCCAGTCGATTGTTGCTAGATCTGTTCCTTGTCCACTTGTTACGCTGGCGCTACCATCGTCATTGCTCACTGTCCACTGGTACCAAGGCTGGCCGAGTGGCATTTCAATTTGATAATCGGCAATGTCGTAGCATTCCGTGCTGTCGTGCAAAATATATGGTGCGGCGGGCGTTCTGTAGGCAAGCGTGTAGTGTTCGTTGATGAAATCGGATTCATCGAAAGCGCTCACATAACTGTAATTTGGGCCGTTGTATTCGCCATGATCATACACCATTCTCCAAGTTGGTGTGTTCCATTGCGCAACATCAGGGTAATATCCATCGGCAGGAGGATAATGTGCAAAGTCGAGCTGGTAACGATTCGATGGATTCGCAGAATTGAAGGTGTAGAAATAGCGGTTCTGGATCTTGCAAAGAGAGGTGTCCATGTCGGCTTCTGGGGCGTTCGTTAAGTTGGGCGAGTGGTGATGAAATGTGACAATCGCTGTATCGCTGGCGTCGCTTGAGGTCATCAAAATTTTGATCGGTCGGTGACGAAATGCTCCCTGAATGGATCCTGTTGGGATGAGGTTGACTTGATTTTGAAGAATATATTTTTTAATAAATCCATCTTCGTCTGTGCTAATCATTCCCTCTACGTTGAAAGTTGGGTCGTAAATAATCGCGTTCACATCCGAGCTGTCTACGTAAAGCGTTTGTGCATGCACGGCCAATTCACGAGAGGTCAGATCCAAAACGCTTCGCACGCGAATGTCTTGACCTTGTTCTTTTCGGTCCAAGCCCGTCAATTGTAAGTTCCAAAATCGGGAAATACTGTCTCCTAAAAACCATTGATTTGCGCCGTACATTTCTACCATTCCTTCGGAAATAGCTAGTACTCCATTGTTCACCCAATCATTTTCTATTTTGAAATCACCTTTGGAGAGAACGATTCCTATGTTCTGCAATTCGAAATTTCCTGGCGTCACATCGTCGTAGGTCTGAATAAAACCTTCGTTTTCGAGGACGGAAGTTGAGCCACTTGTGATGATATCACCAAACACGTGCATTTCGGCATCATCAGCAACAAACAGCACGTCGGATTGATTGAATACCGTTGCATTTTGCCCCAAAACGGGCAAAGAAACCAAAATCGCTATCCAAGCAAGGTGTTTCATTCGCTATTCGGCTGATACTTGAAATTGAGTGTAGCCTGCTGGAACTTGAAAGATAGCAGCATCAAGCGTTTGTGCCTCAGCAAGCAAATCAATCGTATAGGAACCGGTGTTCTTGTTAACGATCAATTTCCGCGGCATTTTCTTCGATTTGAATGCGTCTAATAGCTCATAAACCGGATCATTGAAATACGGCGAAAAACCAGAAAGATCAACATCATCGGAGCCGAAATACGCAAGTGCGCTTCCGTTACTCGTTACAACAGTATAACCATCGCAGCGTTCGCCATCAATTACCAAGGCGTCTGTTTGAATTTGTTTCAAAATCGTGAGTGAATCGTGTTTTTGAACATCGCCAGGTTTATACACGTAGTATCCTTTTTGGTCGAATTCTGGAACATCCATGCACAATTTCAATTCTCCTGCCGTGCGGTCGAGAAGAATTCTGTATTTGCTGATGCCATCGTTTCCAATTACGGCGATCTGATTTCCCTTCACGTAAAAATCGAAGGTTGTGATCACGCCGTTTTGCGTTTTGGTGCAATGAATGATGCCTTCAAACGCTGATGACCAATTTGAAATACAGATTAGTACAAGTAATATGAGGTGTTTTGCTTTCATTTTAAATTCCAATTAGTCCGCGAATAGACACGGTTTGATAATTTCCATCTTCTATGTTTACCGTTCCTGTTCTACGGATGGCAAAGCCACCAGCTCCAGGAGAAACATTTAATAGTGCGTTGTAAATTGCGTTTGAAATCGAGTTGAGCGCTCCCGAAAGACCAGGAACGGGTACACAGATGTTTCCAATGAATGGAATATTGATACAAATTTCGAGGTAAGTTCCAGTGAAATCGACTGGATTCGCGATGTCAGTTCCAGGTTCACCGAAATCGCCACCACCGCCGCCATTTGCTTTGACAGCAAAAACACCTTGAATAGGTCCGAGCGAGAAGGGCTGAGAAATCCCTTTGCTCACGGCCGCGCCTTCATCATCGTCATAGAGCGATTCGGCGTCGTTTCCACTTTCCCACAAGCCGAGAATAATGTTGCAAATTCCTTGGGTGTCGCCACCGCCTAAACCGTCTGGCATTCCACCTCCACCTCCAGCTCCAACAGCTAAGCAGATCGTAAATGGACCCAAATTGACGGGTTGAAAAATTCCTACGGTGAGTCCAGCTCCACCGCCAGCGTATATCATTCCAGTATTTCGAATTTCGGCGTCGCAACCAATAATCATCGCGTCGCCACCTGTTTGACCGTTCGCCGTCATCTGAATTGGTGCATCACCGCCTCGCCCGAAGGCCAAACCACGGTGAATAATTCCCATTTTGCATGCTGGGTTGATTGCGCCAGTTGTGAACGCAGGAAGCGTCGCATCATTCGAACGAATAGAAACGTTTTCTTCGATTGTTACCACTACACAGCTGTTTCCTGTAACGCCATTGGCAGAAAGATCGTAGTTCAGTTGATCGGTTGTGATGTTCACCAAATCGCACATAGCTATGGAAATAACGAGTGTTTTCGCTACAATTCGCTCGCCACAGTTTGCGAAGATGGTTACGTAATGATCGCCACCTCGCTCGAAAACATTGGTCAAAATATCAATATTGATCGCAGTTGTTCCTAAAATCGAATACTGGCTGAGCGTCACATCGGTTTCCTCGGTAAAGGTATGAACAACCGTCAAGTCGACTGGCAAGATACTTCCGCCCGGTGTGGATTGAGTGAAGGTAATCGGAGCCGAAATCGACATCGTACTCATCCTGTCGATGTTGTATGTGGCTTGCGCAAAAGTGATATCGACCTCGCAATCGTCGCAGGTTTTCAAATAACTCGGAATCCAGCAGGTGCCGATGTAAATTTCTTCTTGGTTGAAATCTGTATTGTAGATTATCAATCCCGTAGCTGGCGCAGCGATAGCATCTCGTTCTAAAGTGGTCAATCTAGGAACTAACAAACCTTGATTGTTCGATTCAAGGTGCAGAACCGCCGACGGATCAGGCGTGTTCGTGTTGATTCCTACATTTTTATTTTGACCTAAACTGGTAGTAGCGAGCAGCAGAGTCGACGCGATTAGTATCGTTTTCATCATGTGCATAGGATTAAATGTACACATAATACGTTAATGTGTATCATTCAGTTGCCAAGAAATGCCTACAAATTTTAACTGGACTGATCTATTTTTTTTACCATCGTCAGAATCGTAGCCAGAGCAACGGTTTCGCCTGTTTCGTCGTACACGTCTACCAAGAACTTTACGATTCCTTTGGCGATGTCATCTTCCGATCGTTTTTCTTGGTCGATTTTTTCTTTCACGGTGAAGCGAACACCAATGGTTGCGCCTGGATAAACGGGTTTCACGAATCGTGCTTCTTCTACGCCATAATTCAGTAAAACAGGACCTTTTTTCGGGTCAACGAAGAGTCCAGCGGCTTTGGATAAGATGAAATATCCGTGCGCTACGCGCTGTTCAAAAATGGTTCCTTCAAGTGAGGTTGCATCCATGTGGGCATAGAAATTATCCCCTGAAACATTCGCGAAATTCACGATGTCGGTTTCTGTAACGGTATGCTTGTGTGTGTGAAAACGGTTTCGCCAATCACCAATTCTTCAAAATGCTGGCGGAACACATGCGGATTTGCCTCTGGTTGAGCTGCCCCTACTTGAAATTGCTGTGTGATGTGTGTAATCGTTGTTGGATGACCTTGAATTGCCGTTCGTTGGAGGTAGTGCAAAATTCCACGTTTACCACCCATTTCTTCACCGCCACCGGCACGACCAGGTCCACCGTGTGTGAGCAGAGGCATTGGCGAACCGTGGCCTGTACTTTCTTTAGCGCACGCTTCGTTCAATACTAAAATTCGACCGTGCATGCTAGCTGCGCCGACCACATATTCGCGTGCTTCTTCATCGTTTGGCGTAACGATGGATGAGACCAATGATCCTTTCCCCATGCGTGCCAATTCAATCGCGTCGTCCATGGTTTTGTAAGGCATGATGGTAGAAACCGGCCCAAAAGCTTCCACTTCGTGGACGTCTGTTTTTGTAAATGGACTGTCGTTGTAGAACAAAATCGGGGAGAAGAATGCACCTTTTTCTTTGCTTCCTCCTTTAATGTCGAAATTGTCCATGTCGCCAAAGACGATTTCTTGCGATTTTGACAATAATTCAACGCTTTCGCGCACACGGTCTACTTGATTTCTAGTCGCGAGAGCGCCCATTCGAACACCTTCTTGACTTGGATCACCAATAACGGTTGTTGCCAAACGAGCCACGATTCCTTTTTGAACTTCGGCTACCAAATTTTCTGGAACGAGAATTCGTCTGACGGCCGTACATTTTTGGCCTGCTTTGACGGTAATTTCTTTGGTCGCTTCTTTGATGAATAGATCGAACTCAGCCGTACCAGGAATGGCGTACTGACCGAGAATGGTTGCATTTAGTGAATCTGCTTCGAGGTTGAACGACACACTGTTTTCCACAATTTGTGGCAATGCTTTCAATTTTTTTCCTGTGAATGCTGAACCTGTAAAGGTTACAACGTCTTCACTCGAAACATGATCAATAATTCCGCGACCCAAACCGCAGACCAATTGAAGCGAACCTTCAGGCAGGATCTTGGATTCGATGATATCACGCACCATGACTTCAGTAAGAAAACACGTATATTCTGACGGTTTGACTGCGGTTGGCACGCCAGCCATTAGATTGACCGCTATTTTTTCGAGCATTCCCCAAATGGGGAAGTTGAAGGCGTTGATGTGCACCGCAATACCTTGTTTTGGAACCATGATGTGATGTCCGATAAAGGTTCCTTCTTTCGAAAGTGCCGCCGCCGAACCATCTACATAATAAGGAAGATCGGGAAATTGTCGTCGCAGTGATGCGTTGGCGAATAAATTGCCGATTCCACCTTCGATGTCAATCCAGGAATCTACTTTGGTGGCACCAGTCCACGCACTTACTTCGTAATAGTATTGTTTTTTGGTAAGCAGGTGCAAGGCAAGTGCTTTGATCATGCGTCCACGTTCTTGAAAGGTCATTTTTCGAAGTGGACGACCGCCTGTTTTACGTCCATATTCGAGGATGTCGGCATAGTTCAATCCATCGCTGGAAACGGAGCCGATTTCTTCGCCATTGATGGCATTATACAATGAAGTTTCAACTCCTTTGCCATCCGTCCATTGACCGAGAACATAACTTTGATAGGTGCGCATATTTGATTTCTTTGGAGGGATAAAGATAATTATTCTTTGGTGAATTTGGACGACGAGAAACTAGATCGCTTTGTAAGGATGAAATAGGTTCGAAATGGGGGACTAGGAAAAATGACTTTTTAAGTCGCGAAGATAAACTCGTCTGAATTCTCTGCGATAAAATTTAAGGTATCGCGAATTTCTTGTAAATCGAAGGAGGTAACCAGTTTCATTCGGTAATCTTTGAAGTGAGATATGCCTTTGAAATAGTTGGTGTAATGTCGTTTCATTTCGGCAATCCCCAAGGTTTCACCTTTCCATTCAACGCTCATGTTGAGGTGTTGGAGTGCTGCTTCCACACGATCACTAACGGTTGGTTTTGTCAAATGCGTTCCGGTTTTTTGGAAATGTTTGATTTCGTTGAAAATCCAGGGATAACCGATGCTCGCCCGACCAATCATAAGTCCGTCGACGCCGTAGCGTTCTTTGAATAACACAGCTTTTTCGGGTGTGTCGATGTCGCCGTTACCAAAGACTGGAATGTGCATGCGCGAATTTTCTTTCACCGCTGCGATCAATGACCAATCTGCTTCTCCCTTGTACATTTGCTTGCGCGTGCGCCCGTGGATCGAAATTCCTTCGATGCCAACGTCTTGCAAACGTTCTGCAACATCCACAATGTATTTCGTGTCTTCATCCCAACCCAGTCGTGTCTTCACGGTAACGGGAAGTTTGGTCGATTTCACGATTTCGGCGGTCATGCGAACCATTTTAGGAATGTCTTGCAAAATTCCAGCGCCCGCTCCTTTGCACGCCACTTTTTTTACTGGACAACCATAATTGATGTCAATGATATCTGGGTTTGTGCGTTCGGTGATTTCCGTGGCGAGCTTCATGCTTTCAATATCGTAGCCAAAAATTTGAATCCCGATCGGGCGTTCATATTCGAAGATGTCGAGTTTGGAAACGCTTTTTACGGCATCGCGGATTAACCCTTCGGAGGAGATGAACTCTGTGTACATCAAATCGGCGCCGTGTTTTTTGCAAAGTGCACGAAAGGGTGGATCACTCACATCCTCCATTGGAGCGAGCAGTAAGGGAAAATCCCCCAAGTCGATATCGCGTATTTTCGCCATTTGAGTGCAAAGATACGTTGTTTGGATTGAATAGTAAACGGATGGATGAAAATCGTTGTTTTCTTGCGCTAGGTGGTAGTGTGGTAGCTCGCGATGATCAGTCAGCTGACTGATCGTCGCGACTAAAGCACGAAGACCGACCCCGACCTTCCGAAAGGTGCAGTTGATCAAGAATAGAGAATGGGCGTTGGGGGAGCGCCCCAACTTCTTCATACGATTCCCGAAGTTGGGCAAGCCTAAAAAAAAATCAAAAGTTTAAACATGACGCTCGATGTAGTATCCATTTAAAGAGACTTGTTTTTTCGGATGCAGGAAAGATTACCCTTCAGTTTTCGCTGGGCACGTTCTGAATCCAAACGGTGCATAAAGCGGGTAAAATCGAACAAAACTAGTAAGTACAAAGATTCCAGCGAGGATCATTCATACGATTCCGAGCGTTCCTGTTACTATGTTACCGAAGAATAAGCCAGCCACAATAGCAGCACTTAAAATTCGAATAACGGATCTGCGGTTCCCATGTTCTTTTTCATATTCAATCAATTTAGTTTATACTCTGAACTTAGTCAGAGCGTTTGAATTGATTTGTGATTTAAGTCATTTAAAAAGAAGAGAATTGGACGAACCCTACTTGATGGTAAAAATTACATCAACAAAGTTTTCATACTACAACGGTCGGTAAAAATTCCAGCTAAATCTTCAATAGCCACGCGTTCTTGCTCCATTGTGTCGCGGTCGCGAATGGTTACGGTGTTGTCTTCCAAGGTTTGGTGATCGACCATGACGCAATATGGTGTTCCGATGGCATCTTGTCGGCGGTAACGTTTACCAGCTGAATCTTTTTCGTCATATACACAGTTGAAATCGAATTTCAGCACATTCAAAATTTCGCGTGCTTTTTCTGGGAGGCCGTCTTTTTTGGTCAATGGCATGACGGCCACTTTGTACGGAGCCAGGGCAGCCGGAAGGGACAAGACAACGCGCGTGTCATTTTCCAATTGCTCCTCTTTCAAAGACGAACTCAAAACAGCCAAGAACATTCTATCCACACCAATGGACGTTTCGATGACATACGGAACATAGTTTTCGTTGATTTCTGGATCGAAGTACTGCAGTTTTTTGCCTGAGTGCTCTTCGTGTTGTTTCAAATCGTAGTCGGTGCGCGAGTGAATCCCTTCCAATTCCTTGAATCCCATAGGGAAATCAAATTCAATATCGCAGGCTGCATTCGCATAATGAGCCAATTTGATATGATCGTGAAAACGGTAGCTCGTTTCAGGAATTCCGAGTGCTTTGTGCCATTTGATGCGTTCAGATTTCCAGTAGTCGTACCATTTCATTTCTTCGCCTGGTCGTACAAAAAATTGCATTTCCATTTGTTCAAATTCTCGCATACGGAAGATAAACTGTCGTGCAACGATCTCATTTCTAAATGCTTTTCCTATTTGTGCGATTCCGAAGGGAATTTTTAATCGACTGGTTTTTTGAACGTTCAGGAAGTTGACGAAAATACCCTGAGCCGTTTCTGGTCGAAGGTAAATAGTTGCCGCATCACCTGCCACAGATCCCAATTCGGTGGAAAACATCAAATTGAATTGACGTACTTCTGTCCAATTTTTGGTTCCCGAAACTGGGCAAACGATTTCTAGATCGATGATCAAATTGCGCACCCCATCGAGGTCATTGTTGCCCAATGTTTCACGCATTCTGTTTTCAATTTCCGTTATTTTCTCCACATTTCGCAATACGTTCGGATTGGTAGCGCGGAATTCAGCTTCGTTGAAAGCATCCTCAAATCGTTTCAATCCTTTGGCAACTTCTTTGTCAATCTTCTGACGGATTTTCTCGATTGCCTCTTCAATCAACACATCTGCACGGTAGCGTTTTTTGGAATCTTTGTTGTCGATTAATGGATCATTGAACGCGTCCACGTGACCCGAAGCTTTCCAGGTGGTTGGGTGCATGAAGATAGCAGAGTCCAATCCAACGATGTTTTCGTGCATTTGCACCATCGATTTCCACCAGTACGCTTTGATGTTGTTTTTGAGTTCAGCGCCCAATTGACCATAGTCGTATGTTGCTGCGAGTCCATCATAAATTTCCGATGATGGAAAAACAAAACCATATTCCTTCGCATGGGAAATGATACTTTTTAGATTGTCTTCTTTTTGTTGCATGGCGCAAAGATAATTGAAGATATGTAATCGGCTCGGGGAATTGGGTAGTAATTTAGGTCGCTGCTCATTTAGCTAAGCTGCTAAGGTTGGCGGAGGCCCTGATAATAAAGTTTTAACGCAAAGCGCGCAAAGAATAGAATGATCTCTCTGGCCTAGAAATAATAGAATAAATAGTCAACAAATCTTTGCGCCCAAATGATTCTATCCAACTAATACCTCACCCGTCATTTCCGCAGGTCGCGCAATTCCCAATCGACTTAAAATGGTGGGTGCAACGTCTGCCAGAATTCCATTTTTGAGACTCACCTTATCTTCCGTCACTAACACAACAGGCACAGGGTTCAGCGAGTGCGCCGTGTTCGGACTTCCATCTGGATTGACCACAAAATCGGCGTTTCCATGATCGGCGATCACGATAAATTCGTATCCGAATTCTTGTCCGCAGTGAATCACATCTTTCAAACAACGATCAATCGTTTCTACGGCTGTAACAATTGCCGAATAAACTCCTGTGTGTCCAACCATATCTGGATTGGCGAAGTTCAAACAAATAAAATCGGGTTGTTCATTGCGGATGTTTGTTGTAATTCGATCCCGCACTTCGGGAGCGCTCATTTCTGGTTGCAAATCGTAGGTTGCAACCTTTGGTGAGTTTACTAAAATGCGTTTTTCACCGTCAAATTCTAACTCCCGTCCTCCGCTAAAGAAATAGGTAACATGCGGATATTTTTCTGTTTCAGCGATGCGCACTTGTGATAGTCCAGCCTTTGAAATCAATTCGCCGAGTGTGTTTAATAGGTTATCCTTTTCAAAAATAACGTTCACGTTTTCGAAGGTTCTATCGTAATTCGTCATCGTGTAGAAATTGAGCTCCAATTTTTCCATCTTCTCAACAGGAAAATCTTTCTGTGTGAGCGCAATCGCAATTTCACGCGGACGATCGGTTCTAAAGTTGAATGAAATGACAACATCCCCTGATTGAATGGCGCCAATTTTTTCTCCTTTGTACGTGATTACGCAAGGTTCGATGAATTCATCGGTGACTTCACTCGCATAAGATGCTTCGATTGCTGCAGTGGGAGATTCATAGGAAATCCCGACACGATTCACCATCAAATCGTACGCTTTTTTGATGCGTCCCCAGCGGTTATCTCGATCCATGGCATAGTAGCGACCAATGACTGAAGCAATCCGGATGGGCGTTTCTGAAATTTCGTTCTCCAAATTTCGGATGAAATTCAATCCACTTTTAGGATCACAATCACGCCCGTCTGTAAATGCGTGAATGAACACGTTTTCGAGGCCGTGGTCGACTGCCATTTTACACAAAGCGTTCAGGTGTTCTTGCGAGCTGTGTACACCGCCGTTGGAAACCAATCCCGTCAAATGAAGTGATTTTCCCGTGCGTTTGGCGAGCTCGAATGCTTCTAGCAAAACAGGATTTTCGAAAAAATCACCGTCACGAATCGATTTATTGATCCGCGTTAATTCTTGGTAAACAATTCTACCGGCTCCAATATTGAGGTGTCCCACTTCGGAGTTCCCCATTTGTCCGTCTGGCAAACCAACTTTTTCCCCGCTTGTGAGGAGCTGAGCCGATGGATATTTCGACATCAAATGATCCATGAATGGAGTTCGTGCGTTGAATATGGCGTCGGATTCCGTTTTATCGCCAATTCCCCAGCCGTCTAGTATGATGAGTCCTATCTTTTTAGTCATGATGTAAGTCAATTATGAAGCATGCACCGACGGGCTGATTACCAGCGTACTGTATCGAGCCACCATGAAGCTGAACCAATTTAGAGACGATATACAGGCCAAGCCCAGTGCCTTTTTGCGTACGCGTATCTTCGCTACCTGAGCGGTAGAATTTTTTGAATATTTCGAGTTGATCCTCAGGTGATACGCCCGGACCATTATCTTTCACGCCGAATTGAGCTTTGGTACCAAAAATGGTAATTTCTGCTGATCGACCTGCGTATTTCAATGCATTTTCGATGAGGTTGTTCATCGTTGTTTCGAGCAGGTGTCGATCGCCTTTGATGATGGTTTTATCGGCTACTTCGAGGATAAATTTGGCATCGGGTGCGAGTTGTTTAAACCGATCGATTGACGATTGCGCAAGGGGCTTGAGATCGAAAGATTCCACGTTGATTTCCAATGCTTTATTTTCCAATCGCGAAGCATTTAGAATGTTGTCGATCATGCGTTCCAAGCGATCATTTTCTTCGATGGCTTTGATTAGTAATTGGTCGCGTTGTTCCTTCGGAAGGTCGCGTTTCACAATCGTTTGGAGGTACAGTTTGTTCGAGGCGAGTGGCGTTTTCAATTCGTGTGTCACGGAAAGTAAAAAGTTACTTTGTCGCTCCGAAAGTTTGATGTCTTTAATAATGGATTTACGCACGTACCAGATACCAACTACTAAAATCAGCAGAAAAACCGCTCCTTCGCCAATGATCATCGTTACGCGTTTGGTCACTTTTCCTGAATCGCCAGAAACTTCTTGGGTGAGATCAATAATGTGATAGCCCCACCAAATAAATTGGAGAATAACGTATGCACTAAGTACATAAAGTATTACTGCCGTGCGACCTTTCATGTGCAATTAGTAAGCGCGTTCGTTTCTACCTTCTTTCCAGTTGATGAATGCTTTGTTTACCACTTTATTCCCGCCTGGAGTTGGGTAATTGCCGGTAAAGTACCAATCTCCAGTGTTATTTGGACACGCTTCGTGTAAGTTTTCGATGGTTTGATAAATGATCACCACCTCTGTTTTGATGCTTTTCGGGGTCAACATTTCACTAATTTTCCCAGAAATTTCGTCGGGCGAGAAAGCAGAGTAGATTTTCCGCACTGCATTTTTTTGCTGTTGACGTGGGAGTTTCGTTTGTTCGATGCAATCTAAGTAGACTTGTTCAATCACACTTTCCATTCCTCCTTCGATCAGCAAGGAAATCGCAGCTTCAAATGCAATAAAATCGCCCATTTTCGCCATGTCGATGCCGTAGCAATCGGGGTAACGAATTTGTGGAGCGGAGGAAACAATTACTATTTTTTTGGGATCAAGTCGATCTAAAATGCGCAAAATGGATTGTTTCAAGGTCGTTCCACGTACAATACTGTCATCGATCACCACCAAATTATCCGTTCCGCGTTTCACACTTCCATAGGTGATATCGTAGATATGTGCCACCAAATCATCGCGTGAATCATCTTGTGTAATAAACGTTCTGAGTTTCGCATCTTTGATGGCGATTTTCTCTAATCGAGCGCGCTTCAACAGGATCTTTCGAATGTCTTCTGGATCTGGTTTTTCGCCCAGGGCGATGATATCTTTAATTTTTTCTTCGTTCAAGTAATCTTCCAAGCCTTTCATCATTCCATAGAAAGATACTTCGGCTGTATTTGGTATGAATGAGAAAACAGAATTGTCCAAATCGTAGTCGATGGATTTCAATATTTGAGGAACGATATTTTTCCCCAGTTGCTTACGCTCGTGGTAGATGTCGGCGTCATTTCCTCTTGAAAAGTAAATCCGTTCGAACGAACAACGAGCGGGTGCTTGCGGTTGATTGATCATCGTCTCACTCACTTTTCCGTTCTTTCGAACGATGAGTGCGTGACCGGGTTTCAATTCCTGAATTTGTTCCGTTTTGAGGTTGAAGGCGGTTTGAAGAACTGGTCGTTCAGATGCAACCACACAAATCTCATCGTCCTCGTACCAAAACGCAGGCCGAATTCCCGATGGATCACGGAGTACAAAAGCATCGCCATGACCGAATAGGCCTGCCATAGCGTAACCACCGTCCCAATCTTCCGAAGCGCGTTTCAAAATACGCTCGATGTTGATGGTTTCTCCTATTCGTTCATAAATGGCTGGATTCGAAAAACCTTGACCTTTCAATTGGTCGTATAATTCGTTGTTTTCAACATCCAAAAAGTGACCGATTTTCTCCAATACCGTTACTGTATCCGATTTTTCCTTTGGGTGTTGACCCAGCTTCAGAAGCACTTCAAAAAGTTCGTCTACATTCGTTAAGTTGAAGTTTCCAGCAACTACTAAATTTCGAGTGATCCAGTTGTTTTGGCGCAAAAATGGGTGACAACTCTCAATCGAATTATGACCGAAAGTGCCGTATCGGAGGTGACCTAAAAATAATTCTCCTGTAAATCCGGCATGTTTTTTCAAAAACTCAACATCTTTGACTTTATCCGGATTTTCTTCAACGATCTGCTTGAGACGTCCGTTAATTTTATCGAAAATATCTTGAATGGGCTTACTATCTGTGGAACGGTAGCGCGAAATGTAGCGTTCGCCGGGCTCCATGTTCAACTTTATGTTGGCAACTCCAGCTCCGTCTTGCCCTCGATTGTGTTGCTTTTCCATCAACAAATGCAGTTTATTGAGACCGTAAAATGCTGTCCCGTACTTGTCTACATAGTATTGAAGAGGTTGTTTTAATCGAAGGAGCGCTATTCCACACTCGTGTTTAATCGGATCACTCATTGCAATAATGCTTGTTTACGCCACAAATTTACAACATTAATTGTGCTCAGGGGCAATATTTTTGGCTTAGTTTTTATCATGAAAAAGGCAACCAATCCCCGATTTAAGCGATTTAGTAGTAAGCAATTGAGTCTCGTGAGTCTCTTATTGATATAATGGGACGACTGTTTCGCTTTTTTGTAGTAATTTTCAGCTAAATGAGAAACTTGGTGTTTTTGTGTTCACTATTGCTCGTTTCTACGCTCTCCGCGTGGGGACAAGACGTATGGATGCACCCGAACGCTGGTCAGTGGGACGATAGAATTGTTTACAAAATCGAATTGAATCAAGGCGATATGTACATTGAAAAAGATGGATTTACGTTCTATCTCCACAATGGAAAACAGCTCTTATCTCACGGCGACCATGATCATGGCACGGCTGAAATGGAAGAAGAATCCGTTGACTCCATGCAAGTGCACAACATCCAATCGAAATTTATTGGCTCTTCTTGGCAAGGAAAAACGGAGTTCATCGACTCATCCAATTTCTACCGAAATTATATTTTGGGCAACGATAAATCCAAGTGGAAAGGCGAGTTGAGAAGTTACAGTCATTTACGAATGACGGACTTCTACGCTGGTATCGACCTCGAAATGAAGGGAAAGGATGGACAACTCAAATATTCGCTCATCGTTCAGCCTGGAGTGGACGCTAGCCAAATTGCATTCGCATACTCAGGTCAATACGGGTTGAAGATTGACAAAGAAGGAAACTTACGCATCGCAAACCGTTTCGGAGAAATAATCGAAGAGAAACCAATCGCCTGGGTGGAAGGCGAACGAGGAAAGACACCCGTTCAAATTCGCTTCGTGTTGGATGGAGAAACAGTGAAATTTGTTTTCCCAGATGGATACGACACCTCAAAAAAATTAATCATCGATCCGAATTTAACCTTTTCGAGTTTTACAGGATCCACTGCAGACAACTGGGGATTTACGGCAACTCCTGATCTCTCTGGAAACTTGTTCGGTGGAGGAATCGTTTTTGGCACAGGTTATCCGATTCTCGCGGGTGCCTATGATGCGAGTTTCAATGGACTCATCGATTTAGGCATTTCAAAATTCAATGCTACTGGCACCAATTTGCTCTACTCCACTTATTTGGGAGGCTCAGGTTCGGAAACCCCGAACAGTATGGTGAGCTCGCCAAATGGGGATCTTTATATTTTCGGAATTACTTCATCGACTGATTTCCCAATGGCTGGTGCGTCCTATGACAATTCATTTAATGGTGGACCTATTATTCCAAGCAATCAATCGAACAATCTGGATTTCACAGGTGGATCCGATTTATACGTAGCGCGTTTAAATTCAACGGGTTCAGCGCTCATTGCTTCGACCTACGTCGGTGGATCGGATACAGATGGACTTAATACGACTTCGCTTCGATACAATTATGGGGATCAATTCCGGGGAGATATCGTACTCGATGCAAACAATAATGTGTACATCGCGTCGCATACTAAATCAACGAATTTCCCGGTTGTACTGGGAAGTCAACCTACTTTGGCGGGTGGACAAGATGCGGTGGTTTTCAAGCTTTCGGCGAATTTAAGTACGATGATGTGGTCTACCTATCTGGGTGGTTCAGGTGAAGATACAGGAAATTCGATTCAAATAGCCAGCAATGGAAATGTCTACGTAGTGGGAGGAACGTCGTCCTCCGTTATGCCCTTTGTTGGTGGGATTGATTTAACTTTCGACGGTGGTGTATCCGATGGTTACCTCACTCGAATGAATGGAACTACTGGCGTATTGATGGCTGGAACTTACATGGGGTACAACGAATACGATCAAACATATTTTGTACAATTAGACATTGATGATAACGTTTACGTACTTGGTCAATCGCAAACCAATTGGGGTGTAACGCCTGGCTGTTACGGCAACGCTAATTCTGGTCAGTTCATTCAAAAATATTCTCCGAATTTGGCAACCATCGCTTGGACGACTATGATCGGTGCAGGAACAGGAAATGTTGAAATTTCGCCAACCGCATTCCTCGTTTCGGATTGCTACGACATCTATCTTTCTGGTTGGGGAGGAGTGCTCAATACATCGGGACAAGCTACTAACTCAACCACCAACGGTTTTCCGGTAACGCCAGATGCTTTCCAAGCGGCAACGAATGGAAGTAATTTCTACATCGCGGTACTTGATGCGGATGCGTCATTTTTGAAATATGGGACCTACATGGGTGGCGTTTCGAGTAGCAACAACCATGTGGATGGAGGAACGAGTCGGTTTGATAAGTCTGGAAGAATTTACCATGCCGTATGTGGAGCTTGCGGAGGAGTGAACAATGGTTTCACGACAACTCCTGGAGTTTGGGCACCGTCCAATCCTAGTTCGAATTGCAACCTTGCAGCGTTTAAGTTCGAGTTGAGTACAATTGATGCCGTCGTCTCGAACCCGAATCCGATTGTATGTATTCCTGATCCCGTTATTTTCAATAATAACAGCTCAAATGGAAATGCGTTCTTTTGGAATTTTGGCGACAATACAACATCAACGGATGTGAATCCTGTGCATTTTTATTCTGGCCCTGGAACTTACACGGTAACGCTTGTAGTTTCTGATACGAATGGGTGTTATACTCCCGATTCTACCACATTTATCGTATTCATTGGCGATTTTCAAGGAGGTGTTACCCAACCGCCAGGTGCCATTTGTCCGGGTGAACAATTCCAGTTCGAAGCCTACGGAGGATCGGTCTATTCATGGTCTCCAGCGCAATATTTGGACAATCCGAATAGCGCAACTCCCACAGCAACGGTCAATCAAACCACCGATTTTCAAGTAATCATTTCCGACAGCTGTGGAATAGATACGGTGTACGTCACCCTTGAAGTTTATCTGGGCACTACAACAGCCTCCAACGATACGAGTATTTGCATAGGTAACAGCGTAAATTTATTTGCCACCGGAGGAGGAACGTATCAATGGAGCCCGGCCGCTGGATTGGATGACCCAACTAGTGGGACGCCAGTGTGCACGCCAACGGTTACTACTAATTATACGGTTACAGTCACTACAGGTAATAATTGCGTGCTGACGGAAAATGTGCTTGTGAGCGTTTATTACACTCCCCCAATCCCTGTGATGCCTGATAGTATTTATCTCTGTCAAGGTGAGTTTGCGAATGTGCAAGTTTCTGGCGCCGACTCCTATTTTTGGGATGCGCACCCCACGATATCGCCCATTATGGGTCCTAATGTTACCATCACGCCAACTTCGGATATGTATTACTACTGTAATTTCGTGAATGCATGTGGAGCTTTGCGCGATAGCGTATTCATTAAAATTATTACCGCTTCGGTGACTGCTGGTAACGACACGATTATTTGTCCTGGTCAAACGGCAGTATTATGGGCGCAAGGAGGACAAAATTATTTTTGGAATCCTGCTGCATCCTTGAACAATCCGTATACGTCACAAGTATATGCTACGCCATCTCAACCTACATTGTACACAGTTACTGGAGTGGATCAATTTGGATGTATGGCCTCGGCTTCGGTGTTTGTGGACTTATTTCCGATCGCCTTCATTCAAACAGTGCCAGATGTGTATGCGTTTATTGGCGACAACATTCTTTTGGGAGCAACAAGCAGTACACCTGGAACGTATGTTTGGTATCCATCAGAGTATTTGAGTTGTGTGGTGTGTACCTATCCGATTGCTCAACCGAATAGAAATTTTACCTACGAAGTATCTTACGTTGATGCGAATGGCTGTCGTGCCTCTGATACAGTAAATATTTATTACGACCCGATTCTCTATGTTCCAAACACCTTCACGCCAAATGGCAGTGGGGATGGATTCAACGACTTTTTTTTCGCGCAAGGAGGCAATATTTCGCACTTCCAAATGCGGATTTTCAACCGATGGGGAGAGTTGATTCATACCATGAATAGTTTGGATGAATCATGGGATGGAACCTACAAAGGCGCACCATGTCAGGATGGAACGTACACTTGGAAAGCAACTATCGCGGACCTCGAAGGAATCGAAACCCTGTATGTGGGACATGTCAACTTGTTGAGGTAAGGTTTATCTCCAAATCCGATTCAAATCAATTCTTCGAAAAATTATGTGCGCTGATCGAATGAGCAAGTTGAATTCGTCGGATGACGAACGCTGTTTTCGGTGAAAAAACTACTAGAAAAGGCAGCGCAATCGTCGAAAAGGCAGAGTATGTCGATCGTGTTCCTCTCTTTGTGCTGATTCTCGTATTTGGATTTATTAGTTGGATAAATAAGAGACTTCAGCGATAGAAAGGCTACACAAATCGTTCGTCAATTTCCATGATGTGTCCACAGCTATCGCACGTGCGTAAATCTTCTGAAGCATAAAACGAGCGAAAACGGGACAAGAAATCGTGTTCGATGTTTTCCAAGGTGAATTTATATTCGTGCAATTTGTGGTTGCATTCGTCACAGAACCACATTAATCCATCCACCATATCGGTACCTTTTCGTACACGTTCGATGACTAGTCCAACCGTGTTTTCCCCTCGAATGGGCGAATGGGGAATATTACCAGGAAGCAAGAAAATTTCACCGGGACCTATTTTTATTTCTCGTGC
>CALFOS010000165.1 GCA_937919725.1 uncultured Fluviicola sp.
CTGCTTCGAATACCTTAGACGCGCTCAACATCGACCCAAAAGAAGTCGTTCAACACGTTTTTTTTCTAGGAAATTTGTTCGTGCCAAATGGAGTGGAAGTGCCGTTCGACGAGGTGAATGAAGCGTGTGTGGAAGGAACGTGGCAGCGATTGGATGAATGGGAAAACGCCGACATTCCAGGCGATCTCTATGCAATTCCAACGAAGAATGAATGGTTTTTACGCGAGTTGGATCATGTAACCTGGCTCTCCTTCGAGGAAGCGCAAGCTACGATTCAATCTCATCATCAACGTCAAAAATCACCCTTGGTCTGGAAGAAAAACGCCGCCGAAATACAGTCGCGTTCGTTCGTGGTGTGGTGGTAGACTCGGCTAACTTTAAATTTCATGCGCGCTGAAAAATTTGATGCTGCACATGTCGTCCGATTTAAAACTCAAAAAAACACGTGAAAACGGGTGTGATTCACTAAATTTGTGCGACTTTATATTTGTATCATTCATGGATAAATTTGCCAATCACTTCTTTTCAATGCGCATGATGGCGATTGCGATGTTTGTTTTCTTCGTTGCCATAGGTGGAGCTACTTTCCTCGAATCTACCTACGATACGCAGACATCTAAGTTGTTTATCTACAATGCAATGTGGTTTAATCTATTACTGACGTATCTCGCGCTCAACCTCATTGCGAATATCGCGCGTCATAGAATGATTCAGAACAAAAAATGGGCAGTGCTCCTTTTTCACGTGTCGTTTATCGTTATATTAATTGGTGCTGGCGTCACGCGTTTTATGAGTTTTGAGGGAAGAATGAACATCAGCGAAGGCGATACGGCGAATTTTATTTATTCATCCAATCCGCACCTTTCGTACGTGATCACCGACAAAAAAATGCAACTCGTGACCGATTTTCCAGTTTTCCTTTCGGAATTGGATGCATGGAATGATTTTTCGATTACCGAAAATTTCCCGGGCGCGAAAGATCAAGTTTCCATCGAATACATGGATTACAAAAAGAACATGATCGATTCGGTGGTAACGAACGACAGTATCAAGGAATCATCCATCGAATTGGTGCACTTGGGTAAATCGCGCTTCATTTCTGAAAATAATTTCGCTGTCTTGGACGAGGTTGCTTTCTCATTTGAAAAGAGAGATGCCATGCCTGGTGTCGAGTTTTACAAGAATGGAAATACCGTAAAAATGAAGGTGATGATAGCAGGCGGAACAAGTCTTCCCATGTCAACACTTCAGGCGTCCGATCGTACGCGCGAGATTCCTGATTCACTTTATAGTCCAATTCCAACCGATACCTTTGTTCAGTTGCAAATGTCCACTCTCTACAAAGTTGGCAAAGCGCAATTTGTTTACAAGGGCTTGAAGCGCAACACGAAATCGATGCGGATCAAATCGGAGGTGAAAAATCAGGGTTTGGATGATCTCACCATCAAAGTGAGCGCAGGAAAAGAATCGAAAACTGTGGTGCTCTCGGGTGGAATTAACTCATTGCCATCTCCAATGATGTTTCAACTCAATGGATTGACCTACACGATGAACTACGGCCCGAGAATTTACGAACTTCCCTTTGAAGTTGGCTGCCGAGATTTTAGATTGGATCGCTATCCCGGTTCTGACATGGCATCGTCCTATGAAAGTGATCTCGAAATTATTGATACAAGCGAAAACTACATGCACAAACAAACGGTTTTCATGAACAATGTGATGGACTACCGCGGATACCGTTTTTTCCAGTCTTCTTATTTTCCGGATGAGAAAGGGACGATATTGAGCGTCAATCACGATGGACTTGGAACCAACATCACCTACATCGGCTATTTGCTGATGGCGCTTGGAATGGTACTTTCCATCTTCATGACAAACGGGCGAATGCGTGATCTTGTTCGAAAATTGGAAAAATCACACGAGCGACGGATTAAATTGCACGAAAGCTTGGCAGTCCTTTTGTTGTTTTCGATGACTGCTTTTGGTCAAACGACACCGACCGAAACCGTTGAAACTCCAGATCAAATAAGCGAAGAGCATACGGATCATACTGGTCACGACCACGCTGAAGCCGACACGATGCACGTTCACGAAGCGCCAGTGGAAGAGGTGAATGCATCTAGAACACAGCAAGCGCCGCAGCCAAGACCTCGAATGCGAAAGGATTCCGATCATCAAGTGATGTCGGAAGCACTTTCAGACGAAATGGCGACTTTGTTGATCTACGATTACCGAAATCGAATTATTCCATTCCACACCTTCGCCGATCAATTGCTCCGAAAAATTTACCGCGATAATACGCATCAAGGAAACAACGCTGTGCAAACCGTCATGAGCATGCACATGTATCCCGAGTATTGGATGCAGCAGGACATCATTTATGTAGAGAGCAAAGGCGGAATTCGCGAACGATTTAATGGACGAAGCCATGTTTCGCTGATCGATTTGATGGACACGCTTACTGGTCAATTCATTTTCACGAAGGAATACGAAAAAGCACACCAAAAGCGAGAATCTGAACGAGATGAGTTCGATAAAAAAATCTTGAAATTAGTCGAACGATTTGCTCTCATGCAAGACGTTGCGATCTGGCGTTTGATGAAAATCATTCCAAGTAAAACCGATGCGCTCAAGGCGTGGTATGTTCCCCTGAGTCAAGAATTGGCGGGAGTAGATACGGTTGGAAGCAATTTGGCCTTGCGATTTTTACCAGCACTTGATCTCGCCTCGAAATCGGGTTCAGATAAGCGCGCGAACGAGTTGCTCCAAGAATTGAAAGATTACCAACGTGCCGCAGCTGGCGATGCTTGTCCGAGTATTGCCGATATCGAAATGGAAGTGCGCTACAACAAGATGAACATTTTCCATCACGTTACGAATGTCTACCTAGGAATCGGCCTCTTGCTCCTGATCGTATTTTTCTTTGGAATTTTTATTCGTCCAACCGAGAAATCGAAAAAACGCATCAAGTACATTACGTATGCGCTCGTTTCTATCCTTGCGATTGCCTTTTTGTTCCACGGATACGGAATTTACATGCGCGCCATGATTACTGGCTACGCGCCTTGGAGCAATGGCTACGAAGCAATTGTGTTCATTGGATTTGTAACGATGTTGTGTGGATTCCCGCTTGTAAAACGTTTCCCAGTGGTGACTGCAGGAGCGGCGATCTTAGCATTCATGATGCTTTTCGTGTCCGAAATGAACTTACTCGACCCAGAAATTACACCGATGCAGCCCGTTTTGAAATCGTACTGGTTGATGATTCACGTGGCCATCATTACGGGAAGCTACGCACCACTTGGAATTTCATGCATCTTGAGTTTCTTAGCAATGATACTGTTTGGTGCTCGAAATAAGACGAATGCTACCATTTTGAACATCAACATCAATGAACTCACCTACATTTCAGAAATTTTCATGACGATCGGCGTGTTCATGCTCACCATCGGAACCTTCCTTGGGGGCGTGTGGGCGAATGAATCGTGGGGTCGATATTGGGGCTGGGATCCGAAGGAAACGTGGGCACTCGTGGCGGTGCTCGTGTATGCCATCATTCTCCATTTCCGCTACATTCCCGGCATGAAAGGAAAGTTCATGTTCAACACCTTCGCGTTCTGGGGATTTGCTTCCATAATCTTCACATTCTTCGGTGTGAATTTCTACCTCGTTGGACTGCACTCTTATGCGCAAGGCGATGGATTGGCTGAGATTCCAGTTTGGATTAAAGTCACGATCTCGATATTTGTTGCATTCACAGTATTCGTGGCGATCCGCAACAGACAATTCAGAAAGAAGACAATACAAGATGAAACCGAAAGCGATGAACTTAAAAGTTGATATTCTAGCATTTGCAGCGCATCCAGACGACATCGAATTGTCGGCGTCAGGAACCTTGATGAAGCACATCGCGCAAGGTAAAACGGTTGCAATTGTAGATTTAACGCAAGGCGAAATGGGCTCGCGTGGAACGATTCAATCGCGCTACGAGGAAGCGGCTGCGGCATCCAAAATCATGGGAATTCACCTTCGTGAGAATATTCAACTGGCGGATGGATTTTTTGAGATCAATGAGGAAAACAAGCGAAAAGTGATCGAGCAAATTCGACGTTTTCAACCAAGTATCGTACTTGCCAATGCGGTTCGAGACCGACATCCAGATCACGGCAGGGCAGGGCAACTCGCTTCGGAAGCGTGTTTTATGTCCGGATTGAGTAAGGTTGAAACGAGCTTGAACGGCGAATCTCAAGCGACTCACCGACCGAATGCAGTGTATCATTACATCCAAGATTATTACATCGATCCAGATTTTGTGGTGGATGTTTCCGAGTTCTACGAGCGGAAGATTGAGGCGATCAAAGCGTACAAATCCCAGTTTTTCGACCCTGATTCCGACGCACCCGAAACGCCGATCTCAGGAAAAGACTTTTTTCAGTTTTTGAGTTCACGCATGATGCAATATGGTCGTCCAATTGGTGTTAAATACGCTGAAGGGTTCACTGCAGAACGTTTTGTGGGGGTGAATGATTTGTTTGATTTGATCTAGTCTCTACGAAGAATCATATTCAATGTTGTCCACGTTTTACCATTCACGAGCATCGATTTCCCGCCGATCTCTGTAAATTCAAAACCAACTCTTTTATAGCATTTCTGTGCAGGCGTATTCCACTCGAAGACATTTAAATCCACCTCCTTGGTTGAAGGATCTTCAAATAAAATTTCAGCCATTTTACGAACAACTAGTTCGCCAATATTCTGTCCTCTCATCTCTTTTGGTCCAATTAAGATTCTAGATAGCCTTTTAATTTCATTTTCATAATTGAGTTCACAATGTCCAATTGTCTCTTTTGTTGCGCTTAGAATAACCTTCAATGGTTTTTTACTGGTAGAATTTATGTAATCTGTCAGTTGATCGCGTGTTAATGGAAAAGTGAAGATTGGACCTGCGAATTGAATTAGTTCTTCTTCCGTCTTAATCCAGCTCATGAGTGTTTCAAAATCATTCTCTGTAAATGCTTGCAGTTCGATCATGGTGTTTTCAGATTGCTATGAGGTAGTTTTGAGCTGATCAGTAAATTTCTTCAATCGAAGTCACACTCTCATTCAACAAAATGCTCTCCCCAACTTTTTTTCCGCTGAGTAAATTTCCCAAAGGCGAAGTCATCGTGAGGCAAAACACCTCTTCGTTTTCAATAGTAATTTTCCCAATTCCAGCGGAGAAGAAGAACCAACCTTTGTTCGTTTTTGCCAAACTTCCGAACTGAATGGAGGTGTGATGAGCGTTTCCATCCAATTGTGCGATCGTTTGTTTCAATTCGCGTGCGCTGAGGACTTGTCGACCCAGTTTTTCCTGCTCGCGCTGTGCCATCGCACGTCCTACTTCGTGTTTGTCGCCGGCAGTGCTTTTTGATTCGCTGACCATCTCTGCACGACTTTCATCCAAGGCTTTTTCCAAGGCAGCAACGCGCGAATTTACTTCCACATGCAATGCTTCGAGCACCGCGGATTTAGTCAACATAGAGGGCAATAATTTCTTGAAGTTGTTCCAATACGCGATCGGCGCTGTATTTCTCGCCCGACGCGCGAATGGTCTCGTGATCGTAGGTGTGTTCGTTCTTGATAATCGATTCCATCGCGTCCGCCAAGTTTTCTGGGTCGTTGGCTTTGGTTTGAAGACCTAAACTTGTCGGGAGTTTACTAGCGATTCCCACTGGTGTTGAGAGAACCGGAGTTCCCGTTGCCCATGATTCTGCGATCACAATGGAAAATGTTTCGTAGTGTGAATTCAATATAAACGCATCCGATTGCTGATACCACTGAGGTAAATCTTCCCAATCAAATGGGCCGTCGAAGGAAATTTGGTTGTCCAATTTGAGCGAAATCGCGTAATCTTCCCATTTTTGCGTCGATTCATCCGAAATGATCGTAAGGTGGAAATTTAGAATGCCTTTGTCGAAGAGAATTTTACACGCATCGATCATTCCCTGCGGATTTTTCGTTTTTTCTTCCAAGGTTGAAATGTGCAAGAATTTCTTGATCTCCGTTTCTTTTTTCGGTGCAAACTTGAACAAATCAGTATCGATGTGATTGGGCAAAATGCCAATTTCTTTCTGTGGAAAATGCTCTAGGATTTCGCGTTTCAAGGTTTCGGATACGGCATAAAAATGTTCGATGCGGTGCATCGTTCGACGGATCAGTGTTTTTTGAAGGAAAGAAAGCGATTTCCAATATTCTCTTCTGAAATATGATCCATGTTCGATGTGTACCCACGGACATTTAAGTTCTTTTTTCAACTCAACAAATTGAAGTCCTTTTGGTAAAATGACGTGAGAAATCAATAAATCTGTGGCCTCAACTCCCTCCAAAGAATACTTGAGGGCTCGACGTTGCATTGCGTATTTGCTAACTGGAGATTTTTTCCGTGGGTGGTACACGATCAATTCGGTCAAGTTTCCGCTTACCTTTTTCTCCAAGCGAAACTCCGTTTCATCTGGGTGAGAAACTGTGTGAAGAACCGTTACTTGATGGATTGTGGCAAGCAAAATAGCTTGTCGTTGGACGAAATTCCCCACGAATGGCTGGTACTTATTGGGGTACCAAGAGCTAACAAGGACTACATGAATTTTTTCTTGCGGCATGTAACGAAGTTACAACTTATACCAGTGTTTTTTCAAAAACAACGCGAATTTGTTCCAATGCGAAGTCAATTTCATCCTTAGTGGTGTAGCGAGAGAAGGAAAAACGAACGTTCGGACGACTCATATCTGCGTCAATTCCAGTGAGAACGTGCGAACCAATCGAAGCTCCCGAAGAGCAAGCGCTGCCGCCAGATACGGCAATTCCTTTCAAATCGAGCGTAAACAAGAGCATGCTGGCTTTCTCCGTTTTTGGAAAGCAAACGTTGAGCACAGTGTACAATGAATTTTCCGGACGAATATCTCCATGAAACTCGATGTCATGGAACATGTCCTTCAACTCAGTGATCATGTAACTTTTCAATCCTTGCACATGCGAATGGTGACCTACGAGGTCTTCGTACGCCAAATCCATCGCTTTCGCCAATCCAACAATTCCATACACATTTTCCGTTCCACCACGCATTCCACGCTCTTGCGCTCCACCAAGAATCAATGCTTCGGCCTTTGTTTTTTTATTGATGTATAGAAATCCAATTCCCTTCGGACCATGAAATTTGTGCGCTGCGCAGGTGATGAAATCGATGTCCAAATCCTGGAGGTCGAAGGTGTAATGTCCCATCGTTTGAACGGTATCCGAATGGAAATAAGCACCATATTTTCGGCACAGTTCGCTCACTTTTTTGAGTGGAAGCAAGGTCGCAATTTCGTTGTTGGCATGCATCAGCGAAACGATTTTCTTTTGTTTACCTTCCAACAAGCGCTCGAGATCGGCTAAATCCACCGTTCCATCAGCCGCTAATTTCACATAGGAAACGGTCACGCTTCGATTTGCCGCGAGGGCTTCGGATGCACAAATTACCGCTTTGTGTTCGATTGATGAAGTGATGATGTGCGTGCAACCGCATTGCGAAACTGCTGAACTGAGCGCCATGTTATCGGCTTCTGTTCCTCCGGATGTAAAAATTAGTTCGGAGGATTGACAGTTCAAGTGTTTTGCAATCGAACGACGCGAAGTTTCAATCATCGCCTTCGTTTTTCTCCCAAATGAGTGCGAAGAAGATGGATTTCCAAACCCTTCTTTCAACACGGGAATCATCGCTTCCAAAACTTCTGGGGCGATAGGTGTTGTTGCTGCATTATCAAGGTAAACTGCCATCTCTTACTAATTTTGTACAAATATAGCCAATTCTTAGGGTAAATATTTCCCCAAAAAATGCCGCATGGTTATTTTGTCCTTTGGTGCACGCTTCATATTTTCGAGCAAGAAAATGCTTTTCTCGATGCGCTTTTCACTCGATTTGACCTGAATCACTATATAAATTACCGCGCGTCGTGCTCCTTTGGAAAGTGACATGAAACGTTCATTCGCAATGGGATCTTGTCGAAGTACTTCTTCGAACTCTTCAGGAACATCGAATCCGTATTCTGATCTATTCTTCTCTAAGGTGAAAGTGACGGTATCGCCCAATTCTACATCCAATTTTTTCATGCGTGCTTTCGAAATTGTGATGTACGCCATGTTGTCTCCGATCGAAACGGTTCCTCCTTGCCATGTCTCAGCATCGTTTACTGTTAAGTCGAATCGTTGGTTGTAGAGCAATTTGTTGTCGTCTTCTTAGAATTGTTGCAAGATGTCTTCGCTAACGCTGATGTAGTAAAGTCGTAGCTTGTCGTGGTGCTCAATTTTTGAAGTAAATGGTACTGACATGGGATGAAAATACAAAAAAGTCTGCCCAAAGACAGACTTTCTCAAACATGAAATTTACTAAACTATACTACTCAGGGGGTATTAACTTCTTTCTTGAAACCGTTCGATGTGGCTCTTTTTTCGATGCTGAGGTTCACCGACGATCCAAAATCATCAATTTCTTCGCCTTTTTCGGCGCGTTTCTTTTTCTCTTCGGTGATAAAATTTTCACGTTGGACGGCAAGTTCACCAATTTTCGCCTGATATTTCTCTCGTTCTACTTTTTTCGCCTCAATGAGTGCTGTTTTTTCTTCGTCGGTTTTGTTTTTGAATTCTTCCGGCAATTGTTCTTCTGCAATTTCGTTAATGTCTTTTCCTTCTTCCACAGCATCTACCAAATCCCACGACGAATTTTTGTACACGCCTTTCTTTGATTTCGAAACAGATCGCTCTGCCGCTACCGATGGTGCCATGTCCTGAGCGTTGCCATCTTCTTGCACTTGCATTTCTTTTTTGCGCAATCCTTCAACTCCAAATCCGTAATATGTGCTATTGAGAGAGTCGTTGTATGTTTGAATTTCGACATCGTAAGGCGTTGGGATGTGCACTATTTCTTTGTTTGCGTCGATGTTGAAGTAATCGCCACCCGAGCAATCGGCACCGTCATACCAATGCAAGCGTTTGCCCTCGTCGTATCCTCCACAAAAAATAGTATTCACATACACGGCATTACTTTTCGCTTTATCGCACGATTTTTTATACTCAATTGGACCTTGATTAAATTCTTCGTTTCCAGCGATGTAGATCATTTTTAAGTCAGTTTGATCAGTCGACCATTTCAAATCGGTCAACGCTTTGTCAATCACCGCACCACAGTATTCGTTTCCGCCGTTCGTTTTGAGAGCAAACATTTTTTGGGAGAGATTGTCCAAATCGGTGGTAAAATTGAGCACTTGTCGAAGGTAATTGTCCGTTGCTGCAAGCCCATCATTTCCATATTCGTATAGGGAAAATTCCATTGTAGGAAGTTCACCTTCGTATCTTAAATTACTGATTTCATTGACGATGCTCCAAATTCTAGCTTTGGCTTGATCGATGAGGTTGTCCATACTGTTGGAAGTATCGAACAAAATGGCAACTTGTACTTTTTTTTCAGTGGGAGGAGGTGCAAGTTGAGCAATTGCGCTTGTGACAAACGCGAGGCTGAGTGCGGAGATGATGATTTTTTTCATAGCTGTGTTTCTGTTCTGTACAGCAATGAGATCGATAGGTTCAATTTGATAAAGAATTAACTCCCCGCCACTTGAATCAAACCTTCCTTGTCCAAAACTGGACTTACAACATAATTCTGGACGCTAAGTTAAGTCACGATGCTTGTTTGTTATTATATATTTCTAGTTCAAATTCGTTGATAGTTTTGTAATTCAACACTGAATGTCTTCTGTTCCTGTTATACCAAGTTTCGATCCATTTAATAATTATAATACTCCCCATCCTTAGGACAACTTTTCCGATTTGTTAAGCTTATTACCCAACCATTTGGGATATTGTCGACCTAAAGAGACGTGCGATGAGTAACTTGAATCATACTTAAACCGACTTATTCGGCGTACTTTTACACGAAAATTCAGAGAAATGGCAAAGTTGATAGGAAAAGGATCGAAATTGTACAGTATTTTCAGAATGAAATGCCCAAGCTGTCAGGAAGGTGAATTTTTCACATCACATCCTTACAATCTCAAAAATGCGGGTAATATCCACGAGCATTGCCCGAAATGTGGATTGAAATACGAAATGGAACCCGGATTTTATCAGGGCGCAATGTACGCATCGTACGGTCTAGGAGTGGCCCTATTCGTAACGCTTTGGGTTTCGTTTAATCTCTTTTTCCCTTCGCTCTCAACGGGCGTACAGGTGGCAATTGTGGCGGTTTCATCGCTTGTTCTCACACCATACATGTACGCGTTGTCGAAGATTATTTGGGCGAATTTGTTTATTAAGTTTGAGGCTTAGATTAGCTGCTGCCTGCGGCGGTGCTGCTGGATTGTTGGAGCGCGTTGAGCGTGGAGTTTTGGATTTGACCTTATGGTATCGACAGAACTTTATTCAACAACGAATAAGATAGGTTCGTAGCCAAGAAGTACATCCAATTCATCTGGCAGTCCAATAATCCAAAATTCCAACTAACAATACGTCCGCCCCGGATAAACCTTCAACGCTTCCTCCAAACATTTTACTGCTTTTCGGAGTGAATCTTGATTGAGAACATAAGCAATTCGTGCTTCTTGGTCGCCGTTGCCTTTGGTTGAGTAAAATCCACTTGCTGGTGCCATCATGACGGTTGCGCCTTTGTATTCAAAGTCTTCTAGGAGCCATTGACAAAAACGTTCTGTACTGTCGACTGGAAATTGTGCTACGCAATAGAATGCGCCTCGTGGCATCGGGCAAAATACTCCATCGATGGCGTTCAATCCGTTCACCATGATGTTGCGACGTTCCACGTATTCAGCAACAACGTCATCAAAATACGATTGAGGTGTTTGAAGTGCTGCTTCCGCTGCAATTTGGTCGATTGTGGGTGGTGATAAACGTGCTTGACCGAATTTCAATGCGGCTTTCATCACTTCTTTATTCT
>CALFOS010000166.1 GCA_937919725.1 uncultured Fluviicola sp.
ATCAAGTTGAAGAAGAAGTGAAAAAATCAGTGATTTTGCATCCACTCTATACTGTTTTCTACCCAAACTATCCCTCAACAAACGTGGACAAAAAAGAAGGAGATGTTTGGATTTGCATCCCTGGTCAGGTAGAGCGATCACGCCGCGACTACGATTTATTGTTCGATTCAATTGCGAAAAATGGCGTCGATGAACACATCAAATTTTTGCTCCTCGGGCGCTGCGAACACACCGATGGCGATGGAATCTACGTCAAACAGCGCATCGCGGAATTAGGGGTTGAAAACACGTTTGTCTTGTGGGATTCCTTCATCGAAACAGACGAGTTTTATGGAATGCTGCGCGCGTCCGATTTTGTTCTGCCGCTCATTCACCCAAAACACGAATCGTATAGTTTGTATGAATTCCAGATATCTGGGTCCTTCAATCTCGCTTTTGGATTTCAAAAACCGCTGCTCATAGAAAGGTCATTTTCGAACTACACCGATTTTAAGGACACCTCACTTTTCTATGCCGCTGAAGAACTCATGCCGCTCATCAATGGATTACGGCGAGAACAGGCATCAGGTTTTTATCAGAATACGAAATGGGAATTTGAAAATCAGAAACGGACCTTCCTTTCAGCACTGGGACTTTAATGCTTCAATGATTTTTTAAGTGTGATTTTTTCGTCGGATGAAAAATGATAGGTTTCGTCCAATCGTTCGAAGCGTCGTTTCAACCACACGTCTATTTTTTGGCTATCCTTGAGATAGTGTCGACATTTTTTACAGATTCCAAGATGCATGCGAAGCTGTACGCGATCCTTAACCGAAAGGGGCTGAAATCTACTGCGTTCGTAATCCAGCGTTATTTGTTCGCATCTCTTCACAATTTCCATTTAGTTTGTAGGCAATCGCGCAACACCAATTTGGCGCGGTGGATGATCACCCAAAGATTAGATGTGGTGATGTCGTATTCCTTACAAATATCTTCGCTGGCTTTTTCTTCGAGGTATTTTGAAACGACAATACCTTTCCATTTTTCGGGTAATTTATCGAGACAATCTGCGAGCTCTTGGTTTGTTTCTTCCTTTGTTATTTGATCCTCAATGGTTTCCAGGGTCTTGTTGTTGCCCTGTGATTCGAGCCAATGGCCTTGTTTCCGATCTTGCGAGAAGAACGAAGAAACCGGATCTGTATAGCGCGTTTCGGCTTTTCGCCAGTGGTCGATGATTTTACGATTCAAGATACTTGTGAGCCATGTGCGGAGCTTGCTGCGTTGCTGAAAGGTATCGAGCTTCGTGATGGCTGAAACGAAGGTGTCTTGAACCAAATCTTTGGCGAGATCCAAATCTTTTAATTTCGACATGGCAAAAGAGAGCAAGTAATCGCTGTGTTCGTCTACCAGTGTATTTACGTCGATATTAGTTCCTGTTGCCATTATGTCGACCGAAATTTCTTGAATCGTTTCACAAAGGTAAACAAGATAAGCAGAACAGCAACGAAGGCGAAACTTCGTCCCATCACGTTACCGTAGGTCGTGTAGAAGGTTTGTTCCGAGTTTAGGTTCAAAGTCGCCTTAATGACATCTTCTTCCCACCATTTTGTGGCTTGTGAGATGTCGCCGCGTTGATTAATGAAGCAACTGGTCCCCGTGTTGGCCGATCGTGCGATGCTGCGTCTGTTTTCGATCGCGCGCAAGCTCGCGAAGCTGCAATGTTGTTTGTATCCAGGGGTGTCGTCCCACCAGCCATCGTTAGTGGCTATACAAATGAGTTGAGCACCACTTCTGCATTGTTCGGCAACCCATTCGCCATAAATGGACTCGTAGCAAACCACTGGTGCGATGCGCACCTCTTTAGAGTAGAATATTTTAGCATAGGGTTCAGAACCAAGTGTTCCGCTCGTACCGCCGTTTTCGATGGCAATATCTTCCAAAAAGGGCAAATAATCTGAAAATGGAATGCTTTCGACTCCTGGCACCAACTTCGATTTGTGAATGAACTGCGTTTCGTTGTTTCGGTCGATGAAGATCGAGGTATTGTAATATTCGATGTATTCAGGTCCACCGTTAACCAATTTGGACGAGCGCGAATGTTTCTTCGGGAAAAGGCGATAGGTGGAAGCTCCGATGCAAATGGGCACTTCATCCAATTGTGCTTTGAGCGATTTCAAATACGCAAAATACGTCAGTCTCGGGAAATCTACTTCATCAAACGATCCACTAATAGCTGTTTCTGGGGCGAGAATAAGATCGGTGTTTTTCGTAGCCTTGGTGAGAATCAAGTCTCCCATTTTTTGCAATTGCTCCATGGGTGGCGAGGAAAATTTTACGTTATATGGATCAATGTTTGGTTGAATAGCCACGACTTCGAATGGATTTTTTGCTTCTTCGTACGTCGCGTAAGTAATCAAAGAAGTGGAGAGTGGAATGATCAAGAATGCACCAGCTATTATGAACAGAGGTGTTTGAATGCGCCACGACTCACCTTTGAACCACAAGTTTTGATATACTCGATAAATAATAAGGTTGATACACAAAATCCAAAACGATCCACCGAGAACGCCAGAAAAGGAATACCACTGAACCCACGATGGCAAGATGCTGAACGTGTTCCCCAAAGTAAGCCATGTCCAAGATGCTTCCCAATTGTAGTGTAAATATTCGAATCCGATCCAGTAAATGAGCAAAGAAATGTAGCCTTCCTTGGCGCCAATAAACTTTTTAGTGAGGTGAAAACAGTAGAACGTGATGGTCATCAGAAGTGTATTCGCGATGAATGCGAGAACGGCACCTCCGGTATCGGCATTGTGCACCCACCAAGTAGTACCAACGTTGTAAATGAGAAAGGTAAGGAATGCGTGAGTGAAAACCTTACGAGATCGATAATTCTTAGTAGTGATGTAGCTTTCCACGAGTAGCAGAGGAACGAAGGCGACAAAAATCAGCGGAGTTAAGCTTCCCGTGAACGGAAATGAAATGACAAGTAGTATTCCCGAAAGAATACTGAGAAGGAAACGGTGTTTCTTTTGAAGGTTTATCACATCCTAAAAGTAGCCAGAAATAATCTTAATCGATGATTAGAAATCAATTATTCTCGGATTCCAAAATGATCTTGAGGTTTTTCAATCCTCCAATCAAATCTGGGCCGAGTTCTTTGTCCATATTCACGAAAAGTCCGAGTAAATTGAAGGGATACGGGTTCTCACCTTCAAATTTCCATGTTACCGATGAGGTGTTCTCCGAAATTATCTTCACTTCAATCACTGCTTTACTAGTGATTTCCATCGGACGTTTGAATCGTATTTCCGTTTCCATGCGACTTCCGTTCACGAATTTAGTGATTTCTTGCTCGCCTGCTCCTACATCCTCCACCTTGCTATCCCAGGAAGAAATGTATCCTACAGTTCCGTCTGTTCCGCTTGTTTTTATCGAAATATTGGGATCTTTCTTTTGCCAAACGCCATATTTGCATTGGTTATCCAGGTGCGATATGTATTCAAAAACGGTAGCTTGGGATTGCTGAATTTGAACGGTTCGGGAAACGGAGAACTTACCATCTACAAATAAAGCTACAATAAGCACAATTGCAACAAGCGATAGCAAAACGAATAGTACTTTGAGTAGAAATTTCATACGGCAAGTTTTATTCACGACGTAAAGTATGAATTATTCTGCGGATCACAGTATTTTTTTAGTGTGAATGAACATTTGACACTTTCAGATCAATATTTGCACAAAAAAGTCGGTTTCCTCAAAGAGAAAACCGACTTAAGTTTAGTTCATTATTTATTTCTAGTTGAAGATAATCTTCATTTCGACACGTCTGTTTCGTTGACGTCCTTCAGGTGTATTGTTGTCTGCAATTGGCATCGTTTCACCAAAGTAAAGCGGGTACAATCGTTCTCCATTCACACCGTTGGCGATCATGAATACTTTAACAGACTCAGCACGTTTCTTAGAAAGAACCAAGTTGGCTTGATCATCTCCTTGGTTATCTGTGTGGCCAGAGATTTGAAGTTTCCAATCTGGTTTCTTAACCAATACCTCAGCTAATTTCGTCAAAGACTCGATAGACCCTGATTTGATCACGTCACGCCCTGTCTCAAACTCGAGGTTATCGAACGCTGTTTGCAAGATTTCTTCTACTTCTTTCTCGAGTACTGGACAACCATTCATTCCAGGTTCTGTGGAAGGCACACCTGGAGTTGCAGGACAATCGTCGTCTTTATCAAGGACACCATCGTTGTCGGTATCTTGGTAAGGACAACCGTCATTTTTCAAAGGACCAGCGAGGTACGGACATTTATCATCCTTATCAAGCAATCCGTCGCCGTCTGTATCTGGCCATGGACATCCATTGTTTTCTTTTGGTCCGAATTCAGTTGGACACTCATCAATGAAGTCAAATAAGCCATCACCATCTGTATCAGGACATCCGTTGTTTACCAATGGACCAGGAACGTCTGGACATGCATCGTCCTCATCTTTGATACCATCACCATCCGCATCAGGACATCCTTTGAATGCAGGAAGACCTGGAACATCTGGACAATCATCATTTTTGTCGATAATGCTATCGTTATCACGATCTGGACATCCTTTAAATGCGATATCACCTGCCTCGTCTGGACACGAATCGTCTTTGTCTGGAATACCATCTCCATCCGTATCAGGACATCCTTGGAATTCTTTCAAACCTGGTGTATTTGGACACAAATCTTCCAAATCTTTAATTCCATCACGGTCTGTATCCGGACAACCTTTGAATTCCCAAATTCCAGGAACCACTAAACATTCATCCACCTTGTCAGAAACAAGGTCACCATCAATATCGCTCGGATGAACATAAAGGATAGGAACACGCAAACCAGCGTAAACCTCAGCTCCTTTAATTTTACCTGCTGCAAAAAGTGTTCTGAAATCCGTAACGCCAACTGTAAGTGGCCCCAAACGAGTCCCTAAACCTGTTTTAAATCCAGAGTACTTATTGTAAGATAACGGCATGTGAACACCAAACCAAGAGTGATCAAAGCTAGGCGTAACCGAAAATTGGTTAGCCGTACGAACTCGGTGTGGGTTTTTACGGCTATTGATACTCATGATACCAGTAGCGTTCACATAGAAATATTTCCAAATATGATAATCGAATTGGAAACTTGCCGCAGTAGGTGTGCGCATGAAGAATGTCGCTTTGCTATCTTTAGAAGTCCAGCCTGGATTGAATGTTGTCAAACTATCAATAATCGAATCGAATGAACCAAAGCTATTCGCATCATCAAACACGTTCAAATCGAAAAGCTGACTTGTATTTACACTGAAATCAGATGTAATTGCACCTTTCTGGAACTTCATACCCCCAATATCGAGAATCGATGCTCCTACACGAACTTTGTATTTCTCTTGATCTCTTCTCCAAAGATTCGTTTCGCCATCCATGTCGTATTTGTACTCTTTCCAATCTGGACGCCACTCGTAGACGAATCCAAGATCAAGGCCTAGACCGAATTTTGAAGCTGATTTCGGGAAACCATTAAATGTTCCTTCAAGATTATCAAGGTTGTTTGAATAACCGTATTCGAAATCACCTTTCAAGAACTGCGTGGTATCAATGTTCAGAAGGTTGTACTCAAAATTACTTGTGTGAACGTATGCAGACGTTAGACCAGATAGCCATTTCGCTTTACCACCCATCTTCATGAAGTGTTCACCGTCTTCCTTCAAAACTTGTGAATACACAATTCCGTACTCCATCCAAGACATATGATTCACATCCAGTAAAGACTCATTGAACTTTTGATTCCATAACGCACTATAATCGAGTTCGTTTTCTGCAAGAATTGCCAATTTCGGATCGATATCGTCAACGTTTGTAATACTTCTAAATTTAGCGGCAAATCCGACCGCTACCTTGCGGTTTATGTGAAACATGAAATTCAAAACATCAATTTGAACATTGTTGTAGATACCAATTGTTTTATCCGATGTTCCATCGGTGTATGGACGAATAATGAAACGATCCATGAATGTCGAATCTGGCAATTGCCAATCGTTGTATACATTAGTTCCACCAGAAACCGTACCTGTCGTGCCATCTGGAAATTCGTCTGGTTTAAAAGACTTTACCCACCATTTTGGCATGTCGCCAGAATCGAAGTAGGCACCGTTGTTCCAAAACCCAAAATTTGCACTCCCTAGGTTGAGGTCAAATTTGAAACGACCGTCCACAAAGCTCGCGGGTTGTAAATCGGATGCCATTACACCCCCATAGTTACTGCTGTGTACACCTAGGTAGTTTTGTCCAAAACTGGAAAAAGAAAGGGCTACCGAAGCAAGTACTGTTAAGCGATTAAGTGATCTCATTCTCATTAGTTAGTTGTTTTTATTTTTCAAAATATTGGATGACGTAATTGTCAATCACTGTTGTTACTAATAGACTCTTACCTGATTTAGAGACACTTACCTTTGTTTTACCTTCGAGTGAGCGCTCAGACAGTTTGGTGCCAGCCATATTATACAAATATACATTATTCTCAAGACCATCAATGACAGCCAGGATGGTTTTTCCAGAGTTTGTAGTAAAAGAGTTTACACTTTCAATTTCGTTGAAGGGCAAGCGGATTTTCCCAAATTCGATCCCTTTTTGATTGATGAAGTGGATCGTGTTTTTGGCTTGCACAATAAGAGTCGGGTTTTTTGATTCGTCGGCGATGGGCCAAAGCTTACCGTTTGGATACTGTTCGAACTTTGTTCGCGTTCCTTTTTGATCCAGGCCTATTAGTTGCGCTTCGACAAAACCAAAGTGCATGAGCTCATTGGGCAATTTTACGGTTCTACTGCCATTCGGAATGGCGAACATGCGCAAGGAGTTATTTTTCGCAACATCGAACATTTCAAAATTGGTCGAAGAGCTGAATCCAAAAAAGAGTCGCGATTGACTTGCCCAGACGTCAATTTGACCTGTAATCGCTAGTTTTGATTTGAAAAATGTAAGCTCTCGTCCTTCCGAATCAAATTGAATGATAGAACTTCGTGCGTTCGCCACCAAGAAATAACTTTTCTCTTTCCAACGGTAGAATTTGACTTCATTCACGGCTGGGTCGTCGAGCTTGATCGGGAATCCAGGTGCATTATCGCCGTTCAGTTTCCAAACGTGCACTTCGTCTTCCGAGTTCAATAAAATATGCGTTTCACCACCGCCATGAAGCTCGATAATCTGAAGTTGCCCCAACGCTTTGCTTCCCAATGATTTTTTCCAGAGTTCTTGGCCGTTTTTAAAGTAACTCACTTGGCCTTTTGACCCCAAAGCAACCACGTTTCCTGGTTCGGGGAATGCATGAAAATCTACTATGTCAAAGTTACAAGACATGGCCATGGATTCATCTTGGTCAACTGTTTGCGCTTCTATCCGTCCGAATCTCGTTTCGAGTAAATAACCGTTGTACACTGCTTTGGAGAGTCGAACATCGTCCGTTACAAAGCGTTCAGAAACGGCCTGTGGAAGTTCGCTGTACAAGCGTTTTTGAGTTTTCGCGTCGAGTGCAATGGTATTCCCTAGCTTGTAGTCGGCCACAAATTGAGCGCAAATTTCCTCGCGTGGGGCGATCACCACCAAATCTTCCAAATATTTCACCGAATAAGTTGTCCCCGGCTTTGGAAAAGTGGCTGTCAGTTGTGTTTTGAACGTGGCAGATTCAGTTGTTTGTTGAAGATCGTTGAGAAAAAGAATGGGATCCTGACCGTTTATGTAATCGCTCACCAGCACTTTTTCGCCCGCGTAGTCGACTTCCACGAAACCAGCTTTCAACCATTTGAAAAGCGGACCTTTCGCATAAACTTCATCCAACGTGGCATAATAATCACGCTCATAAAAATGATAGCTGTTCACTTTTTTGCTGATGTAGCTCCCAAAAATCTGCTCGTCACGGACTTGTTTCCCTTGCTTAATGTGTCGATTTTGTGTTATGTAATCTACATTTCCACTCACTTTGAAATAAACATCCGAAACGGTTTCTATGTCGTTTTTTCCGCCGAAGAGAAGGATGGAAGCACTTGCTTTTTTGTCGTATACGTAGGCTTCGAGTGGATTTTTGTTGGGTGCTTGTTCCCCTTGAGAAAGGTAAAGTCTTTCATTTTTGTAGATTCCAGACCAATTTCCGAAGGTGAGTGACTTATTGATTTCGTCGATTTTGGGACTCACTGCGGTAAAGAGTGCTTGAATGCTTTTCGAATTCCAATTTTCTGATCCCACAAGAATACAATGAGGACGTTGGTAACTAAAAAACCCTGTCTTGTAGGCTGATTGATCTAGATTCTTGGCCATTTCGTAGGTCGGACTAGCATCGAATCCAGGGAAGGAAGCAAAATTCACTTCGCTCGGACGGTTTACAATTAGCAACTGACCATCTTCCTTGCTGAAAACGTGTGCTTCTGAATAATCATCTGTGGACTTAAAAATTCCGAATCCAACAATTCCGATCCAGATCAAACTAGCGAGAAAGACAAGTCCGAGAAGAACGCGTTTAAACATGAGAGTCTATTTCTACCAAAAATAGATAGAATGAAGCGGCTTCTGCCTGATGCAGGATTTAAAAATGAACAATCTTATGTTTACGGGAAAAGCGAAAGTTGCTCAGGCGATAGAAGTGTGAAGGTCTTTCGATGATATCGGCAGGAGCCATGCGCCAAAATTCCAGCTCGGTGCTTAGGTGTGGGATAGCCTTTGTTGTTTTTCCAATCATACATAGGAAATTCAAGGTCGAGCTTTTCCATGAACTCGTCGCGATAGGTCTTGGCCAGAATGGATGCGGCAGCAATGGAAAGGTATTTTCCATCTCCTTTGATGATGCAATCGTGAGAGATGTTGGGGTAGGGGTTGAATCGATTTCCATCAATTAGCAAGGAATTTGGTCGAGGTTTGAGTTGATCAACCGCGCGATGCATCGCTGCAAAACTGGCATTCAAAATATTTATTTGATCAATTTCTACTTCATCGACAAAAGCGACTCCAAAAGCGAGGGCTTCCCGTTCGATGATCGGACGAAGTGCACGACGTTTCGCTTCGGTCAATTTTTTTGAGTCGTCCAGCATGTCATTTTTAAAATCGGCTGGAAGAATCACAGCAGCGGCCACCACAGGACCTGCCAAGCAACCTCTACCTGCTTCATCGCACCCCGCTTCAATGTCATTTTTTGTCTTGAAAAGTAAAAGTGAACTCATTCTATAAAAGTTGGCAAAAAAATTGTAGTTTAGCTATGCAACAATACAACTTTTGGACGGATTGTTTCGTCTAATTAAAAAATGAACCATGAAAAAATTAGTTTATACATTGATGTTTCTTGTCGGCTTTTCTAGCATTGGGTTTGCTCAAGAAGCTACTGAAATTGGAGTTACTCAAGGGGCAACGGCGTTGGAAACCAGTAAAAAAGATGGATCTTACACCTTCACTTTATCTGGTAAAACAGCAAGTAAAATTGAGGCGAACGCGAAGTATTACATCAACTATTTTTCGGTTGAGTTTAATGAGTCGACTCAACTCGCATCGATTAGTATGGTGGTAAATGATTCTCGTGCGCGTTCCGTTATTGTTCGTTTCCTCATTTCTTCAGGTGTCCGATATGCCAAAGTAGATGGAAAAATTATTTCCGTGAATGATTTCATGACGAGCTATCTACAATAGTTTTTTGAATGAATTGAAATCCCGTGCATTTTGTCGGTTCTATTGACGGATCAGATGCAGGGTTTTTTTTGTGCCTATAAATTCGATTTTTCTGCGGATATTTGTGTCAAAATCAAACCAAATGAAACGTTTTATTTATCTTTTTACAATTGTTTTAATATCCGCGTCTTGTGGAACTTCAAAAGGAACTGGCGATGGCAACTCTCCAAAATTAGGTAAGGCATACGGTCCTGTTGTGGTGCAACCAAAACTTGCTGTTCGGGTTAGCGAAATGTTAGAAAGAAGTGAAACGGATGGTTCGGAGCAAGAGTATACCTTCGAAGGGAAAATAAACGAAGTTTGTTCAAAAGCAGGATGCTGGGTGAACATTGATGCCGGAAATGGAAAATCATTTATGGTACGATTCAAAGATCATTTCACCATTCCAACGGATACCAAGCCTGGAACGTCAGCTTATTTTCACGGTGTAGCGTTCAACGATACTGTTTCTGTTGAGATGCTTCGTCATTTTGCTGAAGACGCTGGCAAAATCCAGGAAGAAATTGATGCGATCGCACAACCGCAATACAAATTGGGTTTCACTGCTGACGGCATTGTTTTCAAAAAAGACTAAATCAGGTAGATTCCTTTCTCGATCGCGTAGAGTAAAAGTCCAGCAATGTTTTTGGATTCTGTATTGAGCAGTAAGTTGTTTCGATGACCGTCAACTGTTCGAGTGCTAATGAATAATTTCTCTGCGATTTCCGATGTTTTTTGCTGTTTACAAATTAACTGCAAAATTTCCTTTTCGCACTCCGAAAGAGGTGATTCATTGAAGTCTGATTTTGTGATTGCGCTGCGTCTAAAAGCTTTTTTGGAGCACCTTCATTATTTCGTGATCGAAAAAGTAACCTTTGCGGTGGACCTCAACGATGCAATCAATGATGCTAGCTGGAGTCGAATCTTTTCGTTGGAAAGCTGATGCGCCAATGTGCACCATTTTTACGATGGAAATTGATTTAGCTGCCTATAGTAAATAGCTGAAATCAAATAGAATGGACCAATAATATAATAATGACTTACGTGCAAATTTGGAATCCCACGATGCGCTAAGTGAGATATGTAGAGTTCTACAACCAGAATTCCAATAAGCAGCAAAATCATGGATGTAACAAGACGTCTCCTTAGATAAATTAGGAAAACTATATTTAATAGAATGAGCGCTTTACTGCACGAGGAGATTACATCGAGAAGAACCATATTTAGTTAAGAAGACCTTTTGGACTGCAATTAATAGGACAAGAGGCAGTGAGATCCAATACGTGGTCAGAACTTTTCCAATGATTTACCCTTTCATGGCGTCGGCATGTGGAATTGTGCGTGTGATCGATATCATTTTGTGCACTAGTGTTATCTCCTAAAGGTAGTTGAACTTCGTGAAACTCCAAGCTATGGCCGTAGAATTTCGAATGTATTTCACAATTAAATCCTTGGACTTGGCGTCTAAATTGCTCTTGATTCTTGAGGATACAGGAAGTTGCCATCAAAAAAAGAGGGCTTCGAAAAACCCTCTTCTTAGAATCTTATGCTCAAATTAATAACAGTACTCGTTCGCGTCGATAAGTCGGCTAGCGATCAGTTGGCGAGCTTCTTTTGGATTAAACGCTTCTGTTTTCGTAAAACGTTTCAAGCCCATCATCATCATTTTCAATTCATCTCCTTCGCCGAATGAATTCAGAGCATCTTTCGCATATTTGTTCATTTTGTCAGCTGCGTCATAGAAATATAATTTCGCCATCGCAATTTGAGCTTCACATGCTGCTTCACCTTTCAATTCAACCATTTGCTGTACGCGAAGTAAAACAGATTCTGCCAGGTATGTTTCAATCGACATATCAGCAATGTTCATCAATACTTCTTGTTCTTTGCTGAGGGTTTGCATCAATTTTTGAACAGCAGATCCTGCTACCATCAAAACAGTCTTTTTGAATCCTTTCAAATAAGCTTCTTCATTGCCAAGCACACCTTCTGGCTTGCTTCCAAATTCTGGAATACTCATCAGTTCGTTTGCAACGGCCATCGCAGGACCCATCAAATCGAGTTCGCCTTTCATTGCTCGTTTCAACACCATATCTACAGTGAGCATGCGGTTGATCTCATTTGTACCTTCAAAAATCCGATTAATTCGTGCATCGCGGTATGCGCGTTCCACACTTGATTCTGCTGAGAATCCCATTCCACCAAAAATCTGAACGGCTTCGTCCACAACATAATCTAAGATTTCCGATCCGGCAACTTTCAATATAGCACACTCGGGGGCAAATTGTTCGATACCTGCCAGTGTAGCTTCGCCTTTTGACATGCCATCTGCCATCAAACCAGCAATTGCATCGTCAATGTTTTGTCCAGCCCTGTACGTCGCCGATTCGATTGCAAAAACCCGCGTAGCTTGCTCGGCTAATTTGTAGCGAATTGCGCCATATTTAGAAATTGTTCTACCAAATTGCTCGCGCTCATTCGCATATCGAACAGAATCTGTAATAGTTTGTTTCGATCCTCCCAATACTCCAGCAGCCAATTTTATTCGGCCAATGTTCAGGATGTTCAACGCGATTTTAAATCCATTTTCGCGCTCCGAAAGCATGTTTTCAACTGGAACCTTTACGTTGTTGAAGAATACTTGACGCGTCGATGAACCTTTAATCCCCATTTTCTTTTCTTCTGGGTTCAAGCTAATTCCTTCGCTATCTGCTTCTACCAAAAAGGCAGTTAATTTTTTATCGTCATCAATTTTCGCAAACACGGTGAACAAATTTGCGAAACCAGCATTTGTAATCCACATTTTTTGTCCGGTGATAGAATAATGTGTTCCATCACTTAAAAGTACAGCTTTCGTTTTTCCTGAATTTGCATCCGATCCAGCGCCGGGTTCTGTTAAGCAATATGCTGCTTTCCATTCTCCTGTAGCAAGTTTGGCAACGTATTTTTGTTTTTGTGCTTCATTTCCGTAATAGAGGAGTGGCAGCGTTCCAATTCCAGTGTGTGCACCAAAGGCGACAGAAAATGAATATCCTTTTCCAAGGCGTTCTGTTGCCAATAAAGAAGTTTTAAAATCGACGCCCATTCCTCCCAAGTTTTCGGGTACAGACATTCCAAGCAAGCCTAATTCGCCCGCTTTTTCCATGATAGACGGCATCAATCCTTCTTCCATGCTATCAATGCGGTCCAAATTAGGGACTATTTCCGTTCGAATGAAATCATCGCACATATCGGAAATCATTCGTTGTTCTTCGGACCAGTTTTCTGGAATAAATATTTCTGAGGCTTTCGTGTCTCGGATGAGGAATTCACCTCCTTTGATCGGTTTTACTGACATCGGTATTTTCTTATTTGGAATAGATTCCAAATATAAAGATTTCTTTATTGTTATGCATGCATATGAAGTTCTTTTTTTTCAAGGTAATCGAAAATTTCGTAATTTGTAACGATAATAGACGAAATCACACCAATAGCGTCC
>CALFOS010000167.1 GCA_937919725.1 uncultured Fluviicola sp.
ATTTATGAGCAGGAATTCGGCCGAAAGAACCGTTTTGTGCAAATAAACTTGCCAGTACATCAGCCGTCGAGCAACAATAAATTTTTCAATCGAATAAATTCCTTTTTCTTCCAAAACGAGATTTCCGTCTTGAACATTCAGCATTTCGATGATCCGATCACTGCCAATCACTCCTTCACTCACGCCAGAATAAAAACTATCGCGGTTGAGGTAATCCATTCTATCCATGTCCAATTGACTCGAAACCAACTGATGTAAAAAATGTTTCGGGTATTTGTTCTCGAAAATCAACAAGGTTAAATCCAACTCGCCGTCAAATTCCTTACTCAATCGATCGATAAAAAAGCTGGAGATGTCTTCGTGACTCACACCACTTACAATATCGTGTTCGAGCGCGTGACTGAAAGGCCCGTGTCCAATATCGTGCAATAAAATTGCCAACAATACCGCACGTTCTTCAGGATCTGTGATTTCGTGTCCCTTCTTGCGAATGGTTGCTATCGCTTTCTGCATCAAGTGCATCGCGCCAATAACGTGGTGAAAACGCGTGTGAATTGCGCCTGGATAAACCAAGTGAGAAAGTCCGAGCTGCTTGATTCTTCTCAAGCGCTGGAAATAAGGGTGTTCAATAACGTCGTAAATAATCTCGTACGGGATTGTAATAAATCCGTAAACGGGATCGTTAATTATTTTCTTCTTGTTATTGTAGTTGACTTTTGAAGGCAATTGCATACTTTTAAATCGAGAAACAAACTTACTAAAAAACAACGCATGCAAGTTAAAATCCTTTGGGCAGATGATGAGATCGAATTATTGAAGCCCCACATACTGTTCCTCGAGTCCAAAGGATATTCCGTTGTTTCGGTCAATAATGGCTCCTCGGCGGTGGATGAAAACAATGCGCAAGAGTTCGATATTATCTTCCTAGATGAGAACATGCCTGGGATTTCTGGTCTCGAAGCATTGGCGCGAATCAAGAAAGAACGTCCGTATGTGCCCGTGGTGATGATCACCAAAAGCGAGGAAGAACACATCATGGAAGAAGCAATTGGCAGCAACATAGCCGATTATTTGATCAAACCTGTCAATCCAAACCAAATATTGTTGTCGATCAAAAAGAGTTTGGATTCGAGTAAACTCGTGTCGCAAAAAACGAATTCGAGCTACCAACAAGAGTTTCGTGAATTAGGAATGCAACTCAATAGCCGTTTGGATAAAGACGAATGGGCAGAGGTCTACAATCAACTGGTCTACTGGGAAATCAAGTTGGACGGTATCGAAGACAGCGGAATGCAAGAGATTTTAAGCATGCAGAAGAAAGAAGCGAACACGCAATTTTCGAAGTTCATTTCCGATAATTACTTGGACTGGATGAATGGAGTGGAGGAAAGTCCGCAAATGATTCACACGCTCTTCAAAGACAAAATCAATCCGCATCTCGAAGACAGCAAACCTTTCGTGTTGGTGATCGACAACCTTCGCTACGATCAGTGGAAGATGTTGAGTCCGATTTTTTCAAAATACTTTTCGATTGCCAAAGAGGAGATCATTTATTCCATTCTTCCAACGGCTACGCAATACGCGCGAAATTCATTTTTTGCGGGAATGATGCCTTCTGAAATCGCCAAAAAATTTCCGCAATGGTGGAAAGATGAGGATGAAGAAGGAAGTAAAAATATGTTCGAAAAGGAGTTGATGGACGCGCAACTGAAACGCTTGGGACGAAATGTAAAATGGTCTTACCACAAAATCACTAACCTCGATGCAGGGAAGAAATTGTCGGATAATTTCAGTACACTTCTGTCGAATGACTTGAACGTGATTGTTTGGAATTTCGTTGATATGCTCTCACACGCACGAACAGAAATGGAAGTGATTCGCGAACTCGCGGACGATGAATCGGCGTACCGATCGCTCACCGTCTCATGGTTCGATCATTCGCCATTACACGACATCATTAAGAAATGTGCCGAATCGGGGCGGAAAATGATCGTCACCACTGATCACGGAACGGTTCGCGTGACAAATCCAGTGAAAATAATGGGAGAACGAAGTACGAACACCAATCTTCGCTACAAAACGGGAAGAAACTTGTCGTATAAGGAGAAAGAGGTGTTCCAAATCAAGAATCCGCAGGATGCATTTTTACCAAAATCAACCATGACGAGTGAGTTTGTCTTTGCAAAAGACGCGGATTTTTTCGTGTACCCCAATAATTACAATCACTTCGTGAATTACTACGGAAACACCTTCCAGCACGGAGGCGTATCCTTGGAAGAAGTGCTGATTCCATATATCGAATTGATGCCGAAATAGTTCATGGAAATACATATTCAATCGCTTTTAGACCTTCCGCGCGCTGCGAAAACGTTTTTGGATGAGGTCGGTCACCGCAAAGTTTTTGCCTTCGACGCAGAAATGGGAACGGGAAAAACAACATTTATCATTCATTTGCTCAACGCGATGGGAATTGAAGATGTTTCTGGTTCTCCCACTTACTCGCTTGTGAATGTCTACGAAAGTCAAATGTTCGGAAAAGTGTACCATTTCGATATGTATAGAATCGAGGATGAATCAGAGGCCTTAGACATAGGAATCGAAGAAATGCTCTACGGTGATGGCATTTGCTTGATCGAATGGCCAGAAAAAATCAAAAACCTTCTACCAGATAATGCGATTTGGTCGTATATTCGTAAAAATGGAGACGATTCCAGAACACTAACGATAGAATTATGATCACCGATCCAGAAATCCTACGACAACTAATGTCCCAAGGTAGCCTTCTTCCCAAAGAAGAAATGCTTGAAGTTGCTCGTAAAAAAGGCAATCTCTACATCGGAATTCCAAAGGAAACATCCTTTCAAGAACGACGTGTGGCCTTAGTTCCAGAAGCAGTTTCTGTGCTAGTAGCAAACGGTCACCGCGTTAAAGTGGAAACTAAAAGTGGGGAAGGGTCTAATTTTTCAGACAGAGATTACAGCGAAGCAGGTGCAGAAATTTGCTACGATAAAAAAGAAGTGTTTCAATGTGATATTATTTTCAAAGTTGCTCCACCTTCGGAAGATGAAGTGGAATTGATGCAAGGGAATCAAACACTCATTTCTGCACTGCAAATCTCTGTTCAGCCCAAAAAAATTCTCAAAATGCTCATGGAGAAGAAAATCACCGCGATAGCGTGGGATTACATCCGTGATGAAAGTGGAGTTTTTCCTGTGGTGCGAACGATGGGTGAAATTGCCGGAACAACTTCTATACTTGTGGCTGGACAACTTCTTTCTTCATTTAGCGAAGGAAAAGGTATCATGCTCGGCGGCATTGCGGGCGTTCAACCAACCGAAGTAGTAGTGATTGGCGCTGGAACGGTAGGAGAGTGCGCAACACGTGCAGCCCTCGGATTAGGAGCTTCGGTGAAGGTATTCGACAACTCACTTTCACGCTTGCGTAGGTTGCAAAACGATCTTGGCGTTCGCGTTTACACCTCGGTTATTCAACCAAAAGTACTCGCTAAAGCGCTGATGCGTTGCGATGTTGCCATTGGCGCATTGCGCGCTCCGCTCGGACGAACTCCGTGCATTGTTACCGAAGAAATGGTGCAGCAAATGAAGGAAGGAGCAGTAGTTGTGGATGTGAGCATCGATCAAGGTGGATGTTTCGAAACGTCAAGGGTTACTAATCATGATAATCCAACGTATACCGAACACGGCGTAATTCATTATTGCGTGCCGAATATTGCTTCGCGTGTATCGCGCACGGCGTCATTTGCCTTGTCCAATATTTTCTCGCCAATTCTCCTCGATATGGGTGAGAAGGGTGGTTGCTCGGGATTAATCGCTGGAGATGTGGGTTTTCGAGGTGGAGTGTATATCTACAAAGGAATTTTGACAAGCGAAGTTCTCGGAAAGGTGTTCAATTTGCAATACAAGGAAATCGATTGGCTCATCATGGGCGGGAAATAGATGATCGTACCATTAAATCTTCCGCAAGCACCACTCAAACTCACGCGAAAAGATGATGTTGTGTTTGTGCGTTGCCTCATCCGACAAAAAGATTTGGTCTGCACGCCTGAAGAATGGGTTCGTCAGCACGTAATTCATTATTTGATCTCCGAAAAAAAAGTTTCCAAGGGAAGAATAGCTTCTGAGTTTCCACTTAAGTACAACGAGCGATCCAAACGAGCAGATTTGGTATTATTTGACGTGTTTGGAGTTCCAAATATGATTGTGGAATGCAAAGCACCCGAAATTCCACTCACCGAAAAAGTCGTCCATCAAATCGCGCAATACAATTCTCAATTGAACGTCGATCGATTGTTTTTAACGAACGGTTTGCAGCACATTTTTTGTGAAATCGACCGCGAAAATGGCAAATTGAACTATTTTGAGGATTGGCCGGGGTGGTAAACCGGAGGTGTAATCAATCAGATTTGCAAAAAAATGTGAATTTAAAACAGGTGTTTTCATTAATAATCGATTATTTTCATGAATAAATCAATGAATTTCCTTTGTCATGCGTGTATGTCTTCTTTTTCTCGGAATTTCAGGCTTGATCTTATGCTCTGCTCAAGTGTCGGATGACGAAGAACCCCACAGAACTTATGCCTACGTCGATTCATCGCAAGTGTATTCGCTTACTCTCGGAATCAACTTCAAACCATCAGAAACGTACAACGCCGCCAAACTCAAAGTTAAAAATGGGATAAAAACCACTAGTACGGGCAAAGACTTCGAGAATTATCTGCTCAATGACATCATTCCCACTGGTATGGAACCGAATGGGATTTCAACGGGTATACCGCCGCGCCCAATCAAGGTGTGATCGCCTGCGGATATTTCGTCTCTACCGCGCTTTTGCACATGGGAATCAACATCGACCGTTACAAAATGGCACAAAAAAGTCCGAACAACCAAGGGCTATTCGGACTTCAAAAAAAGTGTGTTCTATTATAATGTGTAAGTCACGGTGCAAGTTCCCGATCCACCAACTACAGGAGTTGTATTCGAGTACGTGTATGTCACCGTAAACACAGTTCCATTGCTGTTCATCGTTCCAATTCCAGAAAGAATAATATCTCCAAGTGTGATACCCACAGTTTGTTGTGGAATGGTAAGTGTTACGCCATCCACAGTACCATTAATTGATCCGCCTACTAGTGTAAACATGTTACTGATAGTGATAGAAGTATTCGACGCACCTGCTGCAACCGCTGGACTTCCAGATAAAGGAAATTGAGTTGCGTTGCACGTATTCGTTTGCGTAGGCGATCCCAACCAGTTTTGCTGGCTAATCACCACATTCACTGTACGTGTTTTTGTACTTGTTCCATGAGTATTCGTTGCTGTGTACGTTACTGTAAACGAACCAACCGATGCCGTGTTCACTTGAGATAAATCAGTGGTAACAGTAACAACAGTGCCATCTTTGTTTATTGCAGTAGCTCCAGGATCAGTATACGTCGTTCCCAAGGTAACGTTCATGGTAGCTGCACCCGTCAACGTAATTGTTGGCTTGTAATTACACGTTTCATCGTCTTTTTGTGCTTCCGAAGAGTAGTTCACCGCTGTCGGATCCGTGCAACCTTTCTTTTTACATGAGATAAGCCCAATTGAAAACAAGGCTGATAGTAGGATTAGATTTTTCATTTCTTTTTTTAGTTAGTGTGATGAGAAGCAAATATATGCAAATAATGAATACAACAAAATTCTTTAACAATCATTATTATGTATTGATTAACAGTCTTTTAACGGATGTTTCGGTACGCTATCGAACTTCACTTCATCCAAAAAGAACAAGAAATCTTCCGAAGTTCGTGACTTTTCTTAACTCGTGGTTTCTAAAATCCGAACATCCGAACTCAATGCAATAAAACAAGGCTGATACGCCACTCTAAATTCTTCTATCTCGAAGTACAAATTTACGCCTCCAACAAAAATTCCGAGGTCTTGTGGAATGTTACTTCTGGGTAATCTTGCTCCGCCATGGTTAATAAGAACGGCGTTTCAGCTAAGAAAACCAGATGATCGTCCTTGTCAACAGCCAACGCACTTGCCTTCGCACGCTTGAAGGAGGTCATTTGTGCGTCATTTTCCGAAGTAATCCAACACGCTTTGGTGAAGTTTCTTGGAATGAATCGACATTTTGCGCCGTACTCGTGCTCCAATCGGTAGTTGATTACCTCAAACTGAAGCTGACCAACTGTTCCAATAATTTTTCGACTTCCAGGCTGCTGAATAAACATTTGTGCTACACCTTCGTCCATCAACTGTCGAATTCCTTTGTCTAATTGCTTTGATTTCATCGGGTCCAAGTTCTCCAATTCCATAAAAATCTCTGGTGAGAAGTTCGGAATTCCTTTAAACATGAACTTTTCACCTTCACTCAGTGTATCTCCAATTTTGAAATTCCCAGAATCGTAAAGTCCAATCACATCGCCTGGATATGCTTCTTCAATCACGCTTTTGTCCTGCGCCATAAACGAGGTCGGATTCGAAAACTTCATTTTCTTATCCAAGCGCACATGATTGTAGAATGTATTTCGCTCAAAAACGCCTGACACTACCCGTAAAAACGCAATCCGATCACGGTGTTTTGGGTCGAGGTTGGCGTGAATTTTAAACACGAATCCTGAAAATTTATCATCCGACGGTTCCACCATGCGCACATCTGTGGCACGCCCGCGCGGGGATGGCGAAATGCGGCAAAACGTGTCTAAGAGCTCTTGTACTCCAAAGTTGTTCATCGCAGAGCCAAAGAAAACAGGAGCTACGTCGCCTGCCAAGTATGTCGCACGATCGAATGGATCGTAAACACCATTGATGATGTCGACTTCTTCGCGGAGTTCTTTCGCGGCAGCATCGCCGATAATTTCGTCCAAATTGCTGTCAGCCAAATCAGAAATAGGAATGATGTCCGAAGAAATCCCTGTTTTGTTTCCTGCAAATAGGTTCAAACTTTGATCGTATAAATTGTACACGCCCTTGAATCGATCGCCCATGCCAATTGGCCAAGTGAGTGGTCGTACGTTGATTTTTAATTTTTCTTCGAGCTCGTCGAGTAGATCAAATGCTTCGTGCCCTTCGCGGTCCATTTTGTTCACGAAAATAATCACAGGCGTTTTTCGCATGCGGCATACTTCCATCAGTCGTTCGGTTTGCGCCTCAACCCCGCTTGCAACGTCTACTACCAAAATTACACTATCCACAGCTGTGAGGGTTCGGAAGGTGTCTTCAGCAAAATCCTTGTGACCGGGCGTGTCGAGAATATTGATTTGCTTTCCGCCGTAGTTGAACGCCATTACGGAAGTAGCGACCGAGATCCCACGTTGCTTCTCAATCTCCATAAAATCCGAGGTAGCGGTTTTTTTGATCTTGTTGTTTTTTACCGCTCCAGCAGACTGAATTGCACCACCAAAGAGCAACAGTTTTTCTGTCAAGGTAGTTTTTCCAGCATCCGGGTGAGAAATAATCCCAAATGTTCTCCGCTTTTCAACTTCTTCTTTTACACCCATAATTCAATAATCTTGCGCAAAAATACGCTTTTCTTGCTGCTTTGCGTGTTTACTTCAATCGATAAATGGAACTTTTGTATCTTCGCACAACCGAATTAAAGTGGGAGTTGAAATTGAATTCACAGCTGTACATTATTCAATTCGAGCCTTTTAGGATGAACAAATTTACGACCCTTAGCGGATACGGTTATAACGAGGAAGGAAGCTTCTTGTGCTTTGATCACCATGAAAATGGAGCGATCAACCGTGAATTGTTCTATCCAATTGGTAGGTCATTCACGATTAAGCGCGAGCTAGGACGTTACTGCACTGGGCAGTTCGATTTGGCAACCCTCAAAAGCGACGTCTGTCCGAATGCC
>CALFOS010000168.1 GCA_937919725.1 uncultured Fluviicola sp.
CGCGATTTATTTTTGAAATACACCAACGAACTCGAACTTTCAGAATACGACGCATACAATTTGACAGATTCGAAGGACATCGCGCTTTTCTATGAAGACTTGATTTCGAAAACGAAGAATTACAAATCTGCAGCGAACTGGATCATGGGCGATGTGAAATCGTACCTTAACGCAAACGGACTTGATATTGCCGATTTTCCAATTTCAACGACCAATCTTGCTGTCCTAATCGCCTTAATTGACGAAGGGAAAATATCAAGCACGATCGCTTCACAGAAATTATTTCCCGAAATGTTGACCGATCAATCCAAAACACCTTTGGCAATCGCGGAAGAAATGAACCTCATTCAAGATTCCAACGAAGACTCAATTTTAGGATTTATTCAACAAGTAATCGAGCAACACCCCGATGAAATTGAACGTTATAAGAACGGCGAGAAGCAACTCGTTGGATTTTTGATGGGACAACTCATGCGAATTTCAGCTGGTAAAGCCGATCCAAAGGCAGCCAATCAGCTCATGCGTAAAACATTAGATGAATTATGATAAAGTATATTTTTGGAATTTTCATGCTTTCAACACTTCTCATTTCCTGTGGAGATGACGCAGCTATCTCAGAAGTTGACGAAGACGAACCGCAAGAAGAGCAACTGCCCGATAATTTCTCCATCTCGGGGATAATCGATCATGCAGCGCGCCAAAATTTGTACCTCGAAGCAATGACGGCAAACGACGTTGTGATTAAAGTCGCTGCTACACAACTCGACGAATACGGAAAATTTACCTTGAAAGGAAATATTCCAGGCTTTGGAATTTATCAATTGCGCTTGGGAGAAGGAGACCAATTAATTGCGCTCACATTGATGCCTGACGATAAAATCCAACTGAAATCAGCAAAAGAATCCTTCGTTTCTTCTCCCGTTTTGACTGGAGGAAAGTGGACAAAAGTGATGACGGATTACACACCAATTTTTGCGAAATTCCACGAGCAACAAGCCGAACTTCAAAAACTAAAAGGGAAAATTAGCGATGCAGAATTGACCAAGCGCTTTGTAGCAATAAAGAAGCCTGTTGACGAATATTCTAAAAAAATAATGATCTCCGATCCAAGCAACCCTTACAATATAGTATTGTCTTCTTCGATCACTCCACAGATGGGTTTTGATGAGTGGGATCCAACCAATTTAGTCATTTTGAATGGTGTTGCAGATGCCTTTCTAGTTGCGTATCCAGGGGAGAAAATGAGTGAAGCAATGGGACGACAAGCTGCGCAAATTCAAATGATGTACGATAAGCACGTAGGCAACATAGCGCAAGTTGGAAAAACAGCTCCAGAAATCGCGATGCCCAAGCCTGATGGTTCACTTTTACGACTAAGTTCTCTCAAAGGAAAATACGTTTTGCTCGACTTTTGGGCGTCGTGGTGTGGACCGTGTAGAAGAGAAAATCCAAATGTCATCCGACTCTACAATCAATACAAGGATAAAGGATTTACTGTATTTTCTGTATCTTTAGATGAAAATAAGGACCAGTGGACCTCAGCAATCACTGCCGATGCGTTGGTTTGGCCGAATCATGTGAGTGATTTATCCCGTTGGAATTCACCCGTCGTGGAAGCCTATGGAATTGAAGGGATTCCGCACACTGTTCTACTAGATAAGACAGGGAAAATTATGGCAGTTGGCCTACGCGGTGCAGAATTGGAACAAAAATTGAATGAGATATTCTCAAACTAAAAAAAATATGAAATTATTACTCTTATTACCACTCATTGGACTCACTCCAAATTCTTTTGCACAGCAAACAAGCGTGAAAATATCTGGGATGGTGTTCAAAACTGGCGTGGACTCAGTGCACATTTCCCAATATTACGGCGGTACAAACTACCAAGATTTTGTTGCAGCGCCGATCGATAAAGACGGGAATTTTTCCTTAGTTGGGAACCTTCCAGCACCGAACTACTATGTCGTGCGTTTCGGGAACAATCACATACCAGTGATCTTGCGTCAAAACAGCGATTTCAAAATCTACGGTGATGGCAGAAACCTCGATCAATTTTTGAACGTCGTAAATTCTGACGAATCAGCCGATTTGATCGAATACATCCGATTATCATCGGACTGGCAGAAACTGTCACAATTGGCAAATGAAGCAGTAATCAGTAATCCTCAATTGCACGATTCTATCAATCAGGCAATGACGACGGAGTACAACCGATTCAACAGCGACAAACAAAACTTTATCGCGCGTCACGGAAATTCGGCGGCGCTTTATCCAGCTTTCAAAGAAATTAATCCGCAGCAAGATTTTTCTACTTACAAATCCTTGGCGAGTCAATTGATCAATGCGTTTCCAGAATCACCCATTATTCAACAAGTTGCCTTCGAGTTTGATCAGCAAATGGCGATTCAAGAAGCGAAAAATTTGATCTCCCCAGGTAAAATGGCACCTGATTTCACGGAAACCAAACTCGATGGGTCAAGCATGAAACTGTCTGATTTACGAGGGAAAGTAGTGTTGTTAGATTTCTGGGCTTCTTGGTGTGGACCGTGTCGCAAAGAAAATCCAACCGTTGTTGCCGCTTATGCAAAATACAAGAAAGATGGATTTACCGTGATGAGCGTTTCCTTGGATAAAGACAAGGCAGCGTGGGAAGCAGCGATTTTAAAAGATGGATTGACCTGGCCAAATCACGTGAGTGATCTCGGATATTGGTCGAGTAAAGTTCCAAAAATGTACAGCGTACAAGGAATTCCATTCACCGTATTGATCGACAAAGACGGGAAAATTATCCAAACACAACTTCGAGGTGCGGCTTTGGAAGCTGAACTCTTACGTATCTTCGGACATTAAGAATGACAGAAGTTTCTGACAAGCGGATTTATTTCGCGTCCGATTTTCACCTTGGCGCTCCTTCTTACAAAGCGAGTTTAGTGCGAGAAAAGAAAATCGTGGCTTGGCTCGATCACATCAAAGATTCTGCCTTAGAAATTTTCCTTGTTGGCGATATTTTTGATTTCTGGTTCGAGTACAAACGCGCTATTCCAAAAGGATTTGTTCGCTTGCAAGGAAAAATTGCTGAACTCACTGATGCAGGAATTCCAGTTCACGTTTTCACAGGTAATCACGACATGTGGATTTTCGATTACCTTCCAAAAGAACTTGGAGTTCAACTCTACCGTGAACCGATTTCCCGCGAATTTTTCGGGAAGAATTTCTACATCGGCCATGGCGATGGACTCGGGCCGGGTGATCGCGGATACAAATTCATTAAAAAAGTATTTGCAAATCGATTTTCTCAATGGTGTTTTGCGCGTTTACATCCGAACTTCGGAATTTGGTTGGCCTCAAAATCTTCTCAAACAAGTCGTGCGAAGACTGGAACGGACGATGAAAAATATTTAGGCGATGAAAACGAATGGCTCGTACTTTTCTGCAAAGCAATGCTCGAAAAAGAACACATCGACACCTTCGTATTCGGTCATCGACATTTGCCCTTGGAAATCAAACTTACTCCCACCTCGACGTATTACAATTTGGGAGAATGGATCAACTATTGCACCTATTTGGAAGTGAGCTCTTCTGGTACTGAGTTGAAAAAATGGTGATTTCGAACTGAAATCTCACCAGAACTTCACCCACCTAATTCATTTCACCAAACTTTTCCCGTAACTTGCCCTCTAAAACAAATCAAGTTATGAAACTTATCGCATTCCTTCTATTTCTTCCTCTTGCAGGATATTCACAAGTTGTATCAAGCGGAAACACGCGCGCGGATGTTCAATTTCTACATTCCCAATTGACACAATCGCACGGTGAAGTTTCGGATGAAATCAGACAGCGCTTTGCCATCAACCTCATTCACGGCGTTGAATATGTCGGTTTTTTAGCGAAAGCATCGACACAATTCAATCCAGCTGATCTCGAAAGTCGCGGAATTATGGTTGGATCAAAAATCAACGACATCGTGAGTTTCAAATGCCCGATCAACGAACTTTCAACGATTTTATCGGACGCGAACTTTTCATACATCGAAATCGCAGGAAAAATTAAGCCGACGTTGAACAAAGTTCCAGCGGACGTTCGTGCTGACAGCGTTTGGATGGGTATCAATCTCCCAGAAGGATACACTGGAAAAGACGTGATCATCGGCATCACCGATTGGGGATTTGATTACACATCTCCGATGTACTACGATACTTTATTGACCAACTCACGCATCCTCGCAGCTTGGGATCAATTCAAGAATTCGGGTCCAGCACCAGCCGGATATGCCTACGGAACAGAGTTTTCGAACCCGACAGATTTGATCAACGCAGGCTCCGACACCTCCAACATTTACTCTTACGCCACACACGGTTCGCACGTAGCAGGAATTGCTGGCGGAAGCGGTGCAGGAACTATTTATCGAGGAATGGCCTTCGAGTCAGAATTCTTATTCACGACGTTTTTGGTGGATGAAAGTGCGGTTTTGGATGCGTGGGAATGGATGCACACCAAAGCAACGGCCGAAGGAAAACGCTTGGTAGTGAACATGAGCTGGGGATTGTATCACATGCAGTCGATTGACGGAACATCATTGATCAGTCAGGCGCTTGACAACTATTCGAGTTTGGGAGTGATCTTCGTAACATCAGCAGGAAATAACGGCGGTGAAAACTTCCACATTCAGAAAGATTTCGCATCCGATTCACTCAACTCCCGCATCGATTTTTATTCTTCAGCGACGCTTACAACCTTGTGGGGACAGAGCATTTCGAGCTGGGGAACGCCTGGGCAAGCGTATTCAATCGGAATAAAGGTAGTAAATGGAGCGAATCAAGTTGTTGGAGAAAGCATGGACTATTCCACCGCAACTACGACCAATTACATCGACAGTTTTGTGGTTGTAGGAGCAGACACCATCTTTTTCAACCTTTCGTGTGACGCCGCTTACCCAACGAACGGACGACCACAAGCGCGTTTGCGTGTAAAAAAACCAACATCGACGTACAGAGTTGTCTTGAAATCGGAAGCGACTACAGGTACAGTTCATTATTGGAACGTCACCGAATTAACATCCGACGTAGGAAACTGGGGAATGCCATTCTCATCGCTCGGAAGCGGATACGCCTCTGGAAACGACATCAACGGAATTGGCGCACCAGCTTGCACGTACACCGCAATTTCGGTCGCAGCGTATGCCGCAAATTATTACACTGGAAATGGAACCATGGCTGGCGGCGCGCTCGCCAATTTTTCGAGTGTCGGTCCGCTCATCAATGATACGTTGAAACCAGACATCGCTGCTCCAGGAATTCAAGTTGGATCGTCTATGTCGTCGTTTACCGATGCGAGTTTCACACAAATTGCCGCTGTAACATTCAACGGAAGAACATATCCATTCGCACGATTGAGTGGAACATCGATGTCCTCGCCAGTTGTCGCTGGGGTTGTCGCCTTGATCTTGGATGCGAATCCAACCTTGACATCAGCACAAGTGAAAGAAATTATCAAGCAAACGGCCCGCGAAGACAACCAAACAGGCGTACTTCCAGTAACAGGAGACACGCATTGGGGACATGGAAAAATCAACGCGTATCACGCTGTTCAATTGGCTTTAGGCGTTTTGGGAACGGTTGAATTCAATCAAGAATTCGATTGGACGATCTATCCGAATCCAGCGAGTGGAACGATCAGTCTGTCAGGTTTGGCATTCGAACCGATCTTGTCGATCAAGATTTTGGACATGAACGGAGCTTTGGTTTCTGAAGCTGAATCTGTTGTTGACATTTCAATCGCCGATTTGAAGCCAGGAATGTACTTCACACGGATTATTCGAAAGGGAAAAGTGGAACAGCAGAAATTTGTCGTTCAATAGAATCCACTTGAACCTTCATCTAGTTATTAAAAATCCGCATCTGCTTGATATACAGCTGGCGCGTTTTACCATCGAGTTTGAATTCGAGGTCCAATCCAAAGTTGAAGTACGTTTTATCGGTGTAATGTTTCCGTAGATACTGCCGTTTGATTTGCTCCAAGACATCCGCGAAGTGCTTGATTTCTGCGTCAGTCATCACCAATTTTCCTTTGTTGAGGCTTGAGTATGTGATGATGTCAATGCTGCCGCCGTTTCTTCCGTAGCCTGATACATTTTCGTCGGGATAGCAAATAAACTGATCGCAGTAAACTCCACTTGTTGGATTCACTACATTCTCGTTTCCGAGTTGTGCATTGACGACAAATCCGAGGTAATTGTCGCGGTAGAGGTTCGTGGTAATCGCTACGCCATTCACCGCTTCTTCTGGAAAGGAACGGTGCGCTAAGATACCCATTGCTACGGTTGAGTGATCAATATTGAACGCCTCACGCTCCATGAACGCACCGTAAGACCACAAACTCGCCCACACTTCTTTGATCGCTTGGTCGATAGGCTTTTCCGTGCTTCCGAGTTCGCCTGTTTTTGAAGTGTAGAGTCCAGCGCCGGAAAATCCTTGGCGATCTTCGGCATTAGTAGACGAGCGAAAACGAAGTCGTTTGTAGGTTCCTAAGCGGAGAATCATTTTCTCGACGTCCGCCAGGAATTTTGCGTCGATTGGCGTGCTCATAATTTTTTCACGGATCAATATCAACTCTTTTTCAATGGATACTTGATCGCGGTTTAAGTTGTCTTTTTGTAAGAGTTGAGCGAGCAATTGATCAATTCCTGAGCGCGTAGCATGTTTTTTGTAAAATGAAAATGGAATTGCAAACGCCGATTCAGGAGTTTTGAAGTCGACTTTGGCGGAATATTCTATCAGCAATCCAAAATTCGCAGCTTTATTCCCAATGCTTTTGCTGTCGCGCTCTTTGATGAATTGCGCTGCTATGAGCGTATCCATCGTGTAATCACATTTCAATTTTATCGGAGTTTTACTTCGCTCGATTCCATTTAGAGTAACATTTGCAATTTCGATTCGAAAGGTGTCTTGCTCCACCGAATATTTCACAGTTTTCCCTTCTAGAGCAAGCAATTCTTTGTTCGAAAATAGCTTCGTGTACGTGCACACAGGAATTTTTCGGTTTTGTCCGAGCAATGACACGTGACTCAAGGGCGTTTGAAATACAGTAACCACTACCCCGGCCACCATCGGGAAACTAGGCGGAATATCTTCCAAAAACAAAATATCCGTCGAACGAATATCCTTCGCTTGTTCCTTCCAATTTCGAACGATCACCACTCTGCCATAGTTCGTTTGCTTCGAAAGCGGTTGATAGGTTTGATTGGCATAAACTTCTCCAGGTGTGAGGATTGGAATCTCTTTCGAGAGTTGAGGTTGAAGTTCGAGGACGTGCGCCGTGCTCATCATCAAGTAGAGTTTATCAGCAAAATACACGTCCTTTTTCACTTCAAAAAAGAGCTTTTCGAGTTGCTTGAGGTTCATTCTATCGGATGGTCCCAACTCGAGGGCAAACTTGTCGATCGCTTGATAATAATTGATGTTCGCCAGCAAAAACGAACGGGAATCGTCGCCTGAATAGTTTTCGTCGTTGAACTCGTTCAGTGATTTCATGTAGCCCAACTTCGTTTCACAAAACTCGTGGTGATAGGTAAATTCGGACGAGTAGATGAAGTGCATTTTCTTGTTGCGCGTATCGTAAACGACCTTCACAGACGAGACTTGACCATATTTCTGGTAGAGGGGTTGAGAGCTTCGCGCTTTGAAGTCCTCAAACTTCGCAATTTGCTTCGGCTCTACTTGTGAACACGCGAGTAAGTTCCAAATCAGAACAAAGGCTATGCAAATCGATTTCATCATCTATTCAACAGTACAATTGAGTTTGAGTTTCGCTCAAATCTAGATGATGAAGATAAATAATTGTTTTCGAAGAACTCC
>CALFOS010000169.1 GCA_937919725.1 uncultured Fluviicola sp.
CGGAAAACTTTCGGGAAACAAAATCGAGTTTTCAACGTATAGTTGACAAGTACATAATAATCAGTATCTTTAAGGACATGAAGCGAATCATTTTAATAGGATTCATGGGAGCAGGTAAAACAACGCTCGGCAAAAAGGTCGCCAAAAGTATGGGACTTCCCTTCATCGATTCCGATCGCGCCATTGAAGAGCACTTCCATAAATCTATTGGTGAAATTTTTACCGAAAATGGAGAATCCTATTTCCGAACGCTCGAAACGGAGTTTATCAATTCGCTGAAAATGAAAAATGATTTTGTACTCGCGACAGGTGGAGGGATGCCGTGCTTCGACAAGAATATGGATTTGCTAAATGACCTTGGAACTACGTTCTACCTCGAACGTTCGCCAAAAGAGCTCGCACACCGATTGTTCAATGCCAAGTCGCGCCGACCGCTGATCGATGGAATGGAAGAAAATGAATTGGTTTCCTTTATTGAAGATAAATTAAGCCTGCGCGAGGATTATTACCGTGCAGCGAGCGTTATCTTAACCAGGGAGGATCAAAATGTGGAATCCATTCAAGAGTTGGCTAATCTTCTTCATCCTCAGCCTCTCCAAAAAAGCTAATGCTGCCACCACGTCGCTCGTTGCTCATCAGAGTCGCGTGAATGATACAACTGGCAAGCATCACCAACAGAGCAATTTTATCGTAGGACGTAGTATCTTCTCTGAAAAATTGAAAGCTGAGGTAAAAAATGTTCATTCCAACGTAGAAAATCACGCCGCCAACCACGAAAAAGACAAATTGCTTGCGTTTCCGATACAAGAGCACCAATCCCAAGAATATCACGCCCCAACACAAAATTCCAACGCCATGCACCACGGCCAAGCGCGTCACAAAATCGTCTCCGTCGAAGCCTAGCTCAATTCCGCGATTCTGAATAATCGTTTCAACGGAAATTTTCTTCATCTCAAAAATTAAGCTCCGTGATGCGATAGCAAAGTACCCGATGAAATTCCAAAGCATGAACGTGATCCAGATGAAAAGGTTGATATAAAATGTGACACGCGTGTAAATATCGGGCTTTGTTTTGCCTAATAACACGTTGCGTAATCGAACCAAAGTTGGAATCGGACTCTGGAACTTGGTGACTTTCTTCTTGTCGCTTGGTTCTATTTCTTCGTACGAGTTGTCCATATCAATCTACCACAACCACCAAATATTTCGAGATTTTCCAAAATTCGGAGACGTCGGTAATGGCAATTTTTGAGCGACCATTTTCCGTGCTCATGCGATACGATCCACTGGGATGAGTTGTAACAAAACGAGGATTGGCACCGTCAACGGTGATCACTTTTTTGTCCTTCGCATTCAGTTTCGTGAAGTACTTTTCGTTGAATTTATCCTTCAAACTAACGTTTTTCCCAATTCCAAGGAAGCCATTTTTCTTTTCAATCACGCCGTTCTGCTTCAATTCTGATGACGAGCCGTAGGCGTAGTAAACAGCGTTTATTTCGGTTTGCAAGTACTCAACTTGAATGGCTTTTTCCTGATAAGCGTCGAATAATTTCGAGTATTCGCTGTCCAGTTGGTTCAGTTCCGATTTCAAAAGCGAAATCTGCTCGTCCTTCCATTGAATGTCTTTCATCATCGACGAAATCATCGTTTCCAATTCTTTGATCTTGAATTTGTTTTTCTTCAATTCCGCATTCAACTGGTTGATTTTTCCCGCATTGTCCTCACGCATGTAGTTAATTTGTCGGATCTGCTCCAACACCCACGTTTTGTCATTTGGTGAAAATTCAGGGTTGGATGTCAAATTTTGTATCTCTTTTCGGCGGATTCCAATCGCTTCGAGGTTCGTTTGGATTTCGTTGAAAAATAAAAGTGCTTCGTTGATAACGGAGTCTTTCAAACTGTTGTCTAATTCCAATTGCTTGATTTTGTTCTGTAGATCGATGGATTTAGCGGAGTTCGAGGATGACTCGGAATCATCCGAATTTTCGGAGCAACTCACCATTAATAGAAGGCATACAATTGTAAAATATAGGAATTTAGGCATCTTTTTTGCTGTTTGGTGCGTACTTGCGAGAAGCAAATTTTATCTTTGAAGGAAAATTACACATTTATGTTGAAATATTGGACGAGTATCCTACTTACTGTGCTTACTTTTATTGGTTTTGCGCAAGAAGCGAATTATAAATTGAAAATGCAACGCCCCCAAAATCACTATTTCCAAGTGGAAATGGCTGTAAATGGAGTCAATCAGGAAGAAGTGATCGTGAAATTGCCAGTTTGGGCGCCAGGATCGTACCTCGTTCGTGAATTTTCGAGGAATTTGGATCTCGTCACTGCAGTCGATGATAAAGGAAAAACGCTCGAAGTTCAGAAGATTTCAAAAAATGCATGGAAAATTATCAAGGCGAAAGGAGCAAACATTAAAGTAAGTTACGACGTGTATGCATTCGAATTGACAGTACGCACGAGTTTTCTCGATCTCACACACGGATACGTCAGCGGACCAAGCGTGTTCATGTACGTGGATGGCATGAAGGACAAACCGGGGAAATTAGAGGTGTATCCTTATGAAGGTTTCTCGAAAATCACGACGGCCATGCCAAAAGCAGGGGAGAGCGTTGCCAAAGATGGATCGACTTCTTTTGTGTACAAAGATTACGACCAACTCGTGGATTGCCCGATCGAAATTGGAAACCAAGTGGAGTTTTCGTTTACAGCGGCTGGAGTAAAACACAACGTTGGGATATACGGAACAGGAAATTTCTCCGTTGCAGATCTTCAAAAAGACATGGCGCGAATCGTGGAAGCAGCGACAAATGTGTTCGGTCAAAATCCTAACAAGGAATACACATTTATCATTCACAACGTTCAAAACGGTCAAGGTGGTTTGGAACACGTCAACTCAACAACGCTAAGTGTCAATCGTTTCACATACAGCGGAAACGAATACATCGGATTTTTATCGCTTGTGGCGCACGAATATTTCCACTTGTGGAACGTAAAACGCATACGACCAGTAGAATTAGGTCCGTTCGATTACGACAACGAAAACTATACCTCACTTCTTTGGGTGATGGAAGGATTTACGTCGTATTACGATGAATTGCTGCTGCTTCGCGCTGGTTATTACACCAAATCAGAGTATTTGCGCAAGCTGTTTAGCGCACTCAACTACGTGGAGGGATCTCCTGGAGCACGTGTTCAGCCCGTTGCACACGCCAGCTTCGACGCGTGGGTCAAAGCATACCGACCCGATGAAAACAGTCGAAATACGACCATCACATATTATTCAAAAGGTGCGGTGATCGCTGCTATTTTGGATGCAAAAATCATCGCGAAGTACAACGGAAAAAAGTCCTTAGACGATTTCATGCAGCACATCTATAAAACATATTTCGTAGAAAAAGGCCGTGGATTTTCGGAAGATGAATTCAAAAAAGAACTCGAAGGATTTCTGAAAGAAAACATGGATCAGTTCTATGCCGATTACATCAATGGAACCAAAATTCCAGACTACAATTCGATTTTTGCGGAAGTTGGATTAACCGTTGAATACATCGGCGAACCAATTCCAAGCGTCGGTGTTAGCTTGTCCGAATCGGGCGGGATAGTGACCGTGAGTGGAATCCGCCGTGGTTCTTCTGGTGAAGATGGTGGATTGAGCGTAAACGATGAAATTATCGGCTGCAACGGTTTCCGGGTCGATAAACGCTCACTCGAAGGGTTATTTAATTCGGTGGAAGTCGGCGATAAATTGAATTTGCTCGTCGCGCGCGATCAGGAATTATACTCGGTGACAATTGGAGTTTCTCCATACGAACAACCAAAATTCAGCTACGAATTGTCGAATGCGGCGAAAACGCAAAAATTCTGTGACTACTGGCTCCGAACTGTGATCAAATGAAAAAACTACTCGCACTTCTTATCGTTTTTCTAAGTTTTGTTTCTTTCTCGCAGGAGTACAAAGTGGTTCAATTGCCACTACCAAAAAATGCGGAGTACCGATATGCGCAGTGTGAACCTTCGATTGCGATTCATCCCAAAAATCCGAAAATCATGATCGCGGGGACCATCCTCAACGATTATTATTATTCCAAAAATGGCGGAAAACGATGGGAAAGTAAGTCCATCACAAGTCCATACGGCGTGTTTGGCGATCCTGTTCTTATTTTTGACACCACTGGTCGACCTTACTATTTTCACCTCGCGAGCTACAAGGCAACATCGCACTTGGATCGAATCGTCTGCCAATCTGCGGACAAGGTCTGCTCGGATTTCAACGATGGGACTTTTCCAAAACCGAACGGGAAGAAGGTGCAAGACAAACACTGGATTGTAGTAAATCCGTTTACGAACGACTTGTACATGACATGGACGCAATTCGACGCATACAACTCCAAAAATCCGAAAGATTCTTCACTGATCGTTTTCTCAAAATCAACTGATCAAGGAAAAACGTGGTCGGATCCACTCCGCATTTCGAAATTTGGCGGCGATTGCCTCGACGACGACGAAACGGTAGAAGGTGCCGTGCCAGCTGTTGGACCGAATGGAGAACTCTACGTCACTTGGACAGGCCCGAAAGGTTTGGTGATGCAAAAATCGATGGACGGCGGCGCAACGTGGCTTCCAGAAGAAGTTCAACTCGAAAAGCAGTGGGGTGGATGGACGCTCGAAATTCCAGACATGAACCGCGCAAACGGCTTGCCAATACTAAAATGCGATTTAAGCGGTGGACCAGATCGAGGAGCATTGTACCTCAACTGGTGCGATCAACGCAATGGAGAAACGGATACCGATGTGTTTATCAAAAAATCAACCGATGGAGGCGAAACGTGGACTGATGCCATCAAAGTAAATCAAGACGATTCCCAAAAACATCAGTTTTACACCTGGATGGACGTCGACCAAAGCACCGGGTTTTTGTATTTCGTGTACTACGACCGCAGAAATTACGATGACGCCCAAACCGATGTGTACATGTCCGTTTCTAAAGATGGCGGTCAAACTTTCACCGACACCAAACTCTCAAAAACGCCCTTCACACCTACCAAATCCGTCTTTTTCGGAGATTACCTCAACATTTCTGCCGTCAAAGGCGTCATTCGACCTATCTGGTCACGCATGGATGATGGCTTGATTACTTTATGGGTAGCGTTGGTGGATTAGATTTTTAGCCGCTTCGTGTTAGATCGTTGGATTTCTTAGCACTTGGCTTTTTGGATTCGAAACTACGAATCAAATCCAATAATCTATTGGCGCAGCCGTTTCTAAAAATTCAACGATTCAAAAATCCCTCGATTCATTTTGGGCGCTCCCGCCTACCGAAGTCGGACAGGCGAGCGGGTCATCCGTTCTATCTCTTCTCCGCGTGCGCTGCAAAGAGGATGCCACTGCTCCCCCTAGCGCAAAAACCAGCTCCGAAAAGTCAATCTATCGTCGATCTTAATAAGCCGCGGTCCTATCTGAAGGTCTCCCAGTCTCCCGTCTCAACTCAACCGTTCAATGATCTCCTCACATTTTCCAAACTCCTCCATCAACTCCGCCTTCGAAAATAACTCATAATCCCGAAAATCAAATCCCGGAGCAACTACACACGAAACAAACGAATAGCTGTCTTTTTCATTCACTGTTGAACCGAAAATTGTATTTCCTGTCACGAGCAATTGCGGACATTCACCAGCCTTCAAATTCAATCCCACCACATTCTCGGTGTGCCCGTTTTCATCCAAGGTATGGACCGTAAGCGGACTTCCTTCGTGAAAAAACCACAACTCGTCACTCTTAATTCGATGAAAATTGGTAACGTGATCGCTCGGTAGTAGAAAATAAATCGATGTCATTAATTGCCGATCCATGTTTGGCAGCGAAATATCCGATCGGTACTCCTCTGAATAATATCCGCCTTCTTCAGGATGCGCAATGAGCTTAAATCGCTCGATCAATTCGTGAATTCGTTCTTGCATAAAACAAAGGAAGGGAAAAAAGATGGGATATGGATTACTGGATTACTGGATCGCTGGATTGCTAGAACGTTGGAGTGCTTCGCACTTAGGTCATTGGATTTGATCTCTAGAAGCGAATCCAAAATCCAACGCGAAGCGTCCAACAATCCAAAAGCGAAGCCGTTTCTATCAATCCAACTCTCCATCTCATACCGATAATCCCCACCATTCTTGTCCTTCTCAACAGCCTTCAGTTTTTTCTTCGAAATAGAAAGCTCATCCCACAGCAAATCCACGTAAATATTCTGTGATGGGAGATCCAATGTACCGACCATTTAGTAAATCGTTTGCGTCGAGTCGTTATCGCTGTCGTACTTTTCGTAGTAATCGATGTACCAATACCCACTCGCGAGGGTGTCCAAATCTTTGTCGTAGGCTTCCAAAAATCGACCTTCTTTAAACGTGACGCTCGATCCTTCAAAACCAGAAGAATAATCCGTACAAAAAGCATTTCCTTCGAGACGAAATTTCACCTCTGTGAATTATTCCCACGTGCCGATGATCTTTTCTTCCATGCTCGAACCATGTCCGCTATATACGCAGGCGCCGGGGGATAAAAGGATGGTAGAAGCAATAAAAAATAGATAAAATGAGGATTTCATAGAGCTAATTTAGCCTAAACAGTCCAATAATTATTTCAAAGTGTAGTTTTGCTTATTCGATCGGGCCATTTTTGAATTGTGGACCTTTGTTTTTCACGATCGGGAAGAAATACTTGAAATCGAGGGTGAGAAACGAGCCATCAACCGGACCTGAGATGAGCGTGGTGTTCGCGTCGTATTCGTAAAATGCCGCGTAGGTGAATAGGGGAGCAAAGGGGACACGCGC
>CALFOS010000170.1 GCA_937919725.1 uncultured Fluviicola sp.
AATAAGACAAAAATTATTTAAGTACAAAGATAACGGTTTGCATTTAACAGAATTCGCACAAAATGTTTAAATTTCATTCTTCTTCTAAATTAATCTGCTTTGATTAAAATATAAACGCTATATTTGATTAATTAATCGTCAAAGCAACGCATGAAACATTTAAAAATCGGACAAAAAGCACCTTCATTTACAGCCAAAATTGAAGATGGATCAGAACGTTCACTTTCAGATTTCAAGGGCCAAGCTCTTGTAATTTATTTCTACCCGAAAGATAACACACCGGGCTGTACCATACAGGCGTGCAATTTACGCGATCATTATTCGGCACTGCTGAAGGAGAACATCGCTGTATTAGGGGTGAGCGCAGATGATGAGAAGGCGCATCAGAAGTTTATCCAAAAATTCGATCTCCCTTTTCCTTTGATTGCAGATGTCGATCGAAAGCTGATTGAACTATATGGTGTGTGGGGAGAGAAACAATTTATGGGGAAGACGTACGACGGCATTCACCGAACCACGTTCGTCCTCGATCCAGCGCATACTATAATAGGTATCATCGAAAAACCGAAAACCAAAGATCACGCACAGGAAATATTGGAAATTTTCGAAAAGAATAAAACAACGTAAATAGTTTACGATCAACCCCCGTAAGTTTGTATCATCATAATAAATCAACCTTTGTGTTTAGCGACACATAAACTTTTAAATAAATACGATATGGCAGCAAAAGAAGTAAATGCAGAAAAATTAAAAGCGCTCCAGCTTACAATGGATAAGATGGACAAGACCTACGGAAAAGGAGCCGTGATGCGCTTGGGAGATTCACCCGCTTTGGTAGTGGATGTAATTCCAACAGGATCATTAACCCTCGATTTGGCATTAGGTGTGGGAGGGTTTCCGAAAGGAAGAGTCGTGGAGATTTACGGTCCAGAATCGTCTGGTAAAACAACGCTCGCTATCCACGCGATTGCCGAAGTACAAAAACAAGGTGGTATCGCCGCTATTATTGATGCTGAGCACGCCTTTGACCAATTTTACGCAAAAAAATTAGGCGTAGACGTAGACAATTTATTGATTTCACAGCCCGACAATGGGGAGCAAGCACTCGAGATTGCCGACAACTTAATTCGCTCTGGCGCAATTGATTTGATCGTGATTGACTCCGTAGCAGCTCTTACGCCAAAGGCAGAGATTGAAGGAGAAATGGGCGATTCGCAAATGGGACTCCAAGCGCGATTGATGTCCAAAGCACTTCGGAAATTAACAGGATCAATTAGTAAAGCGAACTGTTGCTGCATCTTCATTAACCAATTGCGTGAAAAAATCGGCGTGATGTTCGGTAACCCGGAAACGACAACGGGTGGAAATGCCTTGAAGTTTTATGCTTCTGTACGCCTCGATATCCGTCGTTCAAGCCAATTGAAAGATGGCGAAGAAGTGATCGGAAACCGCACGAAAGTAAAAGTTGTTAAGAACAAAGTAGCGCCACCATTCAGAAAAGCTGAGTTCGATATTATGTACGGACAAGGAATTTCTAAAGTGGGCGAGATTATAGATATCGGTGTTGATCTCAACATCATCAAGAAAAGTGGTTCATGGTTCTCTTACGGAGAAACACGTTTGGGTCAAGGCCGCGATTCGGTGAAAGCAATCATCAAAGACAACCCAGAATTGATGGAGGAGCTCGAACAAAAAATTAAAGAAGCTCTCGTGCCATCGGGAGAGGTTGACCTGGTGGTAGAGCACGATTAATTGCATATCGTAAATGAAAGCGGCATCTTACCTCGATTGAGCTTGAGGTGCCGCTTTTTAGTTTCTAGTAATGTATAAGTCAAGCTTACGAATCCAAGAACTACTATAATTATGTTCTATTCTTTGATCAATCGAACAATTTTAGTCCCTTGGTCCGATGTCAATTTCAACACATAAATTCCTGCCGGTTGTGACGATAAATCGATACTAAAGTGTTTCGAATTTTTCTTTTTCTCGGAAATCACGTTTCTTCCAGCGATATCCAACACAGAAATGCTTGAGACATCGAAAGCGCTAGTAACCACGTACACCCCACTCGATGGATTCGGATATACGTGAACATCCAAACTCAACTCATCTAACTCCGAACTCTCAAACGTTCCAAACAAATTTACATTATCAATCCACAGATGGTTTCCGTAATATCCGCGATTATCAAACGCAATCTCCACACAGGATTCACCAGCCAAGAATGAGAAGTCGACGTAATCATTCGCCCAAACAATCACCGGTGTTGCAGCATCCCAAAACCAGGTTTGAGTTCCTGTTGCTTCCAAATCTGCTCCACCCATAACCCAAACAGTTTGCCAATTCGGATTAGCCGCAGTACGGTAGATGATTGCTAGCGAATCGTTGTATGAGTTGTTGTCGTTGTAGGCGTAATCCCACGTTAAGCCCGCGGTGAGCAAGTTCGAATAGTTAATTGCTGGCATCACCAACAAATGTTGTTCTCCTGTTGCGTTCACCCAATAATTCGGATAGCTCGCTACTTTATTTCCGGGATCATCTTGCGGCCAATCTTGTTCCCACGACGAACCTTCGGAATCGATCAACTTCCAGCCAACGGGGGGAAAAGCGGAATTGTCAAAATTTTCGGTTACCAATTGATAATCGTATGTTTCCGTGATCGTGATGAAATCGTTTCGCTCTACTGAATCGGCTCCAAAGACGTCAGTGACAATCAATTTCACATTATACGTTCCTGCATTCGCGTACACCACCCCAGGATTTTCCAAGTTAGATGTTGCAGGAATCCCGCCCTCAAAAAACCACTGCCATGTTGCCATTGCACTTCGCACGGTGCTATGATCAACAAACTGAATGGTGTCTTCGATGCAGTTCGCCGCCAAATTCAAACTCAATTTATCCGCAGCAAACATAGCAACGGGAGGAGCATCCTCGTAAAAATCGCACTCGTACACTCCACGCTGACTCGCCATGCGGATTTTACCTCCAGCGTAAAACGGCTCTAAAAATTGACAATTCGTTTCCACGGGAAGGTTATTGTTGAACAAAGCCCAATCCGACATCGATGCATTTCGGTAATACATCCGCCTTGTCGTTCCAACGTACAAACCGTCGTCCGTTCCATAATGGTGCGAAATCGAGCGCATGTCTTCTCCCACCAACGCATTTCCAGTAATGTCAAACCAAATTGCTCCTCCATCATTCGACTGAAAAACTTTATTTCCCGTTTGACTTCCCATGAGGATACACCATACTTTATTCGGATCTTCGTCATCCACTTCAATGTACTTCACACGATTCGAATTGTTGTTCGTTACCGAACTAGGCGGTGTGCAAATTGTCCAACTGGCACCTCCATTCACCGATTTTCTCATTTGATAATTTCCAGAAGCAACTTTGTGTGTCATATACAGTATATTCGGATCGCTCCACGCAACCTTCAGCTGTATGACTTTATCTCCACCAACATCAGCAATGCTGTCAAACGAAATTCCGCCATTCGTCGTTTTCCAGACGGTAGTTCCAACCGGGGAATAAAAATTATTATAACACGCCGATTCAAAACCATACGTTCCATACTCACCCGAAACATACGAAGTGTTGCATTTTTTATCTCCTTGAAAACTTCTTCCCGTTTTTCGGATTTCGCGCACGGTCGAATAAAGGAATGAACCGCCATCGTCATAACCAATTTGATTGTCGCCGTAATTCACAAATCCGCGGTAATTATCTCCCCCTCGTTCTGCAAGCCATCCCCCTTCGTTTGGATTAGCCAATCCTCCTTTGTAAATGTCCTTGTAGCGAATCAATGTTCCATTGTGATAGGTTCCTCCGACCATCACGTATCCATCCTTGAAACCAGCGCCGAATCCCCAGAAATCAGTTCCGTGAATTCCATGCATTCTCGGTTCGAGCGTATCGCCCTGCGTAGAAGAATAATACAATCCGCCATCGGACGCTACCCACATGTCCACATTTGGACCGTTCGTGAAAAATTTAATGTCGTGTACATCAGCATGACTGTATCGGTGCTTCAAACTTCCACTTTGGACCCAAGAAACCCAGTGACCGTTGATGGTCCAATCTGCTCCGCCGTTGATTGATCGCCACACGTTAATTCCTGCTCCAAACAAGCGATTCGCATCTGTCGGAGAAGCCCCGAGTGCCAAATCATAGTAATATTGTCCTCCGGCTCCTGTACCGTCCTCGGACCAACCCAAAATGTTCGGGTTCGTAACTGTTGGCGCACCACCTGGAGATCCTTCGCAACATTCGAAGGTAAAGCTTTCCCCTGCGTCGGTGCTTTTGTATATTCCGTAGAGTCCACCATCCGCTACAACATCTCCAGAAGCGAGGATGTAAATTAAATTAGGACTGGCAGCCGTGACAGAAATCTCACATCGCTTTTGTTCGTCGCTCACCGCCGGATTTGGCCAGCCAATTGTTTTGAGCGTCCAGGTTAGTCCCGTATCAGTCGATTTGTAAAATTCCGTCTTCGCTCCACTCAACTTTACTGCGTAAAGAATCGCGGCATTGTCCGGTTTGATTTCAATTTCCATGTGCTCTCCAGCATTCACTACTATCCAATTTGCTCCGCTATCTGTGCTTCGGTATAGTCCACTGCTCGTTGCGGCTAACAAGGTGTTCGAACCAATAAACCGTAAATCACGCGTGCGGATGTTCGTGGATTGAAAATTGGCATCCCCCGTCATGTTCCATGTGCTTCCCCCATCAGTTGATTTCCAAATTTTCCCATTTCCTTCACCGAAGAAAACGATATTAGCGTTACTCGGGTCGAGCGCAATTGCCTGAACGCTCGTCACATTCATCAAACGTGTCATCAATATCCAGTTCATACCTTTATCCGTTGATTTCCAAAGTCCAGCAGTTGCCGTTCCGGCATAAACCAAATTCGGATTTACAGGCGATTGTTCCACCGTGTAAACGTGTGACGATCCTGGACTTTGCACGTTGAAAGCCATTGCTTGCTCGTGGTCGTAATCCCACGGCCCGACCTCTTGCCAAGCCGAAGTAGGACTCCTAAATTCAGCAGGAGCAGGATTGTTCAAACGCTCCGTGATGTAGCCGCTCTCATCGACTTGTGTCCAGTATTCCTTCATCAGGCGCTTGAAATACTGCGTGTGTTGATTTTTCTCAAAAGGGTTGTTACTATAATAGGTGTCGAATCTATCCCGCAGCGAAAAAAGATTTACGGTATCGCCGTACATGTAGGCAATCCAACTCGGAGAATTGGTGCTAACCTTATACGATTCTTGAAAATCTTGAGCTTGAGCAAATCCTGAGAGAAGACAGATGAGCGAAATAATTACTGGTTTCATACAAATGGTTTTTTCAAAGATAACAAGAAGGCACATACACCTAATTCATAAATAATTGTGATCTTGGTAGTCCCAACCTATGAAAAAAACAGTCACCTTAATTATCCATGGACATCGAAGGCTCTCCAATAAGACACTGGAAACGATAGCGTTCTTGGAAGATGATCCAGCAATTGTCCTTCATAAGAAACGAACCAAAAGCACTGGAGATGCTGCTGAAATTGCTCGAAGAGCGATGTTCAAGTCTAACGTAATTATTGCGGTTGGTGGCGATGGCACGTGCAATGAGGTAATTAATGGGATGATGGTCGCGCCGAACCCGAATGTTGTCTTTGGTGTGATTCCTAACGGCACTGGAAACGATTTTGCTCGAAATTTCGAGCCCTTCGATCCCCGTAAATTTGTGACCTCCATTGTTGAAGACACAACACAGTTGATCGATTTGGGAAAAATAAACTTTAAAAAAGGCTCTCGCTATTTTTTGAATGTGGCCGATATTGGATTTGGAGCAAAAGTGATCGAAACAATGAACCGTCAACGAAGTGCTGGAATAGGAGGTAAGTTTTCCTATAATACGGCAATCGTTCGCTCTTTTTTCTCGTACAGAAAACCTGTGATTTCTGTCGATAACGATGACGTTCATTTCAAAGGGAAAGCGCTGATGATCGTCTTTAGCAATGGCAAAAGCTTCGGACATGGACTAAAAGTTTATCCCGAAGCGAAACTTGACAATGGAAAACTCGGACTTGCAGTGATTGGCAACGTGAGTTTGTTCGAATATGCTCGGAACCTTAAAAATTTAAAGCAAGGAAGAAAAATTGTGCACCCCGAAGTGAAGTACCACGAATTCGAAAAAATCAGTGTCCACACAGAGGACGCCAATTTGTGTGTGGAAACCGATGGAGAAATCGCCGGTCGTTCTTCCATTACCGTGG
>CALFOS010000171.1 GCA_937919725.1 uncultured Fluviicola sp.
TACTCAACAATTGATGACGAATCAAAAATAAAAAAAACATGAAAATAGCGTACATTGGTATCCTAGTCTTAATTTCATTACTCATGAGTTCTTATTTGAAACCAAATTCTGACGACAGCGTAATCTTTGACTTCACACCAGATGTTAAAGTGAGTGATTGGAACGTTCTAAATGACGGTGTCATGGGAGGAGTTTCAAGCTCTTCTTTTGTGCTGAATGAGGAGGGGAACGGCGTTTTTGAAGGAGAAGTTTCGACCGCTAATAACGGAGGATTTGCCTCAGTTCGGTATTCGAGCTCCTCCATAAATGTCAGTGAATCCAAAACGGTTAAAATTCGGCTGAAGGGCGATGGGAAGGACTATCAATTTAGAGTTAAACGCAGTGCTTCCGATGCCGAATCCTACATCATAACTTTCGAAACAACGGGGGATTGGCAGACGATTGATATCGAGTTGAGCAGTTTATATCCGAGCTTTCGGGGAAGAAAATTGAACATGCCGAATTTCAACTTCGATTCTATCGAGGAGCTTTCTTTTCTGATTTCGAATATGAAAAACGAATTGTTCCGACTGGAATTAGATAAAATCGAACTTGAGTAAGCACGATTGAAGCGTCGTATAGCTAAAGTGTAAACGAAATCCTGGTTTCTAATCCATTTTCCACAGTGTATTCTAGCTCGGCATCAATTTGAGAACATAAACTTTCGATGATTTCCATTCCCATTCCGGGCACCATTTCGTCTGATATTCCAGGTCCGTTGTCCTTGATGGTGAGAATGACTCGATCGTTAATTTGACAGCAACTTATTTCTAGCACACCACTTGATCCCCCCCCCGCAAAGCCATATTTATATGAATTCGTGATGATCTCATTCGCAGCGAGTCCGAGTGGAATCGCCTTTGTGATATCAACGAAAACAGGATTCAAATCCCACTTAACCACAACGTCTTTATCGCTGCCAAAGGAATAATTCAGATTATTTACCAATTGATACAAATACTCCTCCATATCTATTTTATCGAGGTGTTCACTTAAATGCAATTGCTCTTGAACGGCTGCCATCGAGAATATCTTATTATTAATCTCATCCAGCAGTTGCGCATGATACTCATCTCGAACCTTCGTTTTTAGTAAATTGATTAGACTTAAAATGATCGAAATGTTGTTCTTTACTCGATGATTGATTTCAGCGAGTAGTAAATCTTTTTGTTTCACCAGCTTTTCTAATTCATCGCGGTATTGTTTCTTCTTTTTTGTTTCCAGCGCCAATGAAAGTAATTGAGCAATGGATTGTGCGAATTTTTCCTCCTGTCGTTTCCAACGATGCTCAATTTTAGAGTGTTCAAAACAAATGACGCCAATAATTTCTCCTTCCGATCTGAGCGGAACATCGATCATCGATGTAATACTGTTCGGCAGTAGATAAGATTCTACTAACTCGCGATTCACCTTTTCCTTCGGTGCATTATTCGAAACAATTATCTCATTTTTTGACAAGAATTTGAAGTAGTTGGGATATGCACTTTTATGGAAGGAAACACCACTCTCATAACGCGCATCAGGCGAGAAATAGGATAATAAACATGTGAGAACAGTCTTCGAATCGTCGAATGTCCATACATTGACTCTCGAGCACGCTAAGGCAGACGTTGCAGATGTAAGTACTTCTTTTATAAATACATCAACATTACCATCTCTAAGAGACTTACTCTTAGCTAGCACTTCAATTGTATCGATAAATCCCATTAACAGGTCATTTTTTTCTAAATGTAGTGAATTTATAATTGGACAACAGCTTTTCTAAAATGAGGCAAAATGGACCCAAATTTCTAAAAGAAAACGTAAAATCGATTACGCAACAGGTCTACTTCTTCGGGTAAATTTTATCAACCGTAGCAGCGTGAAGTTCCATAATACGTTTGCGTTTCAATTTCAAAGTTGGTGTCAATTCTTCTCCTTCAATCGAGAATTCTTTCGGCAACAATTCGACGCATTTCAGTTGCTCCCAGTTGCCAAATCCTTTGTTGTAAAAATCAACTTCTTTTTGCATGCGAGCCTTCACCTTTTCAGAGGCAATGATAGCCTCGTTCGATCCATCGCCGATGTCGACTTTTTTACGTTTCGCCCATTCTTTCGCAAATGCGAAGTTCGGAACAATGATCGCCGAAGGGAATTTTTCACCCTCACCAATCACCATCAATTGCTCGATAAAACGCGATTCTTTGAACTTGTTTTCCATCGCTTGAGGTACAATGTATTTTCCACCGGATGTTTTGAAAATTTCTTTCTTACGGTCGGTAATTTTCAGGAATTTCCCTTCTCGGAACTCACCAATATCACCTGTGTGGAACCAACCATCAATCATCACTTCCGCAGTTTGTTCTGGCAATTTGTAGTAGCCTAACATCACGTTTGGACCTTTTACCAAAATTTCCCCGTCCTCAGCAATTTTCACTTCTACGCCTTCAATCACCGCTCCAACGCAGCCAATTCGAATTCCTTTTTGGAACGAGTTCACCGAGCAAACAGGCGATGTTTCCGTCAAACCGTATCCCTCCAAAATTGGAATATCGGCGGCTAAGAAAATCCGCGCCAATCGTGGTTGTAAAGCAGCACTTCCTGATGCGATTGCTCGAACGTTTCCGCCCAAGGCTGCTTGCCATTTTTTGAAGATGAGTTTCCGCGCTATTGCCAACTTTACGTTGTAGAAAAAGCTGCGTCCAACTATATCGTATTGTTCCGCCAAATCAACAGCCCAGAAAAAGAGCTTGCGCTTGATTCCTGTCAACTCGTCGCCTTTTGCCATAATTTTGTCGAATACTTTTTCGATCAATCGTGGTACTGCTGAAAAAACGTCTGGCTTTACCTCACGAATGTTGTCGCCGATCGTTTCCATGGACTCAGCAAAGTGAATTGAGCAACCGATGTACATATATAAGTAATGCAACATCCGTTCGTAGATGTGACAAACAGGCAAGAAACTCAAGACCTTCGAATTTTTATCCGCAGGAATTGGTTCGATACACGCCTCTACGTTCGATAAAATATTCTTGTGTGAAAGCATTACGCCCTTAGGATTTCCAGTGGTTCCTGAAGTATAGATGATCGTTGCCATGTCTTCGTACTGCACCTTATCCATCCGCGCTTGTACGTCTGATACAGAAATTGTTTCGCTATCCTTTTTGATTTCAGACCAATGGCGAGCACCTGGAATATCGTCCTCCATTGTGAAAATGTGCTCCAAAGTTGGAATGGATGGGCGAATACGTGTAATTTTTTCGTGCAAATCTTGATCGGCAACAACGCATAATTTGATGCCTGAATCATTGAAAATATAGGTGTAATCGTTTTCGGAAATATTTGGATAAAATGGAACCACAATAGCACCCACTTGTTGGATAGCAATATCCATCACATTCCACTCGTATCGAGTTCCAGAAATGATTCCTACAAGATCTCCTGCTTGTACATTCATCGCGATCAATCCGCGCGAAATTGACATCGCTTCGTCTAAAAAATCGGCGGTGGAAACACCTACCCATTCTCCATTTGTCTTGGTGACAAACATCTTTGGGTTCGGATGCGTTTTCAGTTGATAATGCGGAATATCGAAAAGTCTTTTTGCTTCTATCATTTTTAAGAGTTTGTGTATTACGAATTTAACAAAAAAACTACAAAAAAATGTTCGACGGTAACATGGTTTTGTTAGTTGAAAAGGGCGTCTGGGTAAAGGAGGGGTGAAAAATGTATAAAAAGGACCGAAATAAAGTTATGTTGGTGTAACAATATCAGGTCTTCGTTTGTTTTAACTGCTGAGATCTGAACAGAATTTGAAAAGAAACGAGTACAATATCGTCGTAAAAGAGCAATCCGGAAACTTATTCGGATACGCCATCCGCTTTCTTCGGAATGAAGAGGACGCGAAAGATATTGTGCAGGATGTTTTCGAAAAACTTTGGTTGAATCGGAGTAAAGTAGAATTCGCGAAGTCAAAATCGTGGATGTTTACAACAGCTCACAATGCAATGATCAATTTCGCTACTCGCAAAGGGCGATTGAAGTTGAGTGATGAAATGTCGGAATATGAAAGTGGGAAATCACAGACAAATGCCTTCGAGTTGAATCAAGTTGTGGACCGAGCAGTAAGTATTTTGCCTCCTATTCAAAAGAGTGTGATTTTGTTGCGCGACTTAGAAGATTATTCTTATAAGGAAATTGGCGACATTTTGGATTTATCCGACTCACAAGTAAAAGTGTATCTGTTCAGAGCAAGAAAGAAAATTAAAAAGCAGTTAAAAGGAATGGTAGAACTAGTATGAGTAATCCATCGTTTTCAAATATCGACCTATGGTTGTTCGAACTGGCTGAAGGGAATCTTTCTCCAGAACAAGCGGAACAATTGGGGCTCTTCTTGCTCAATCATCCAGAGTTGGATGTTGATCGAGACGTGTGGGAAATGGCGAGAGTGGACAAACAAGCCATCGCTTATCCTGACATGGCTTCGCTCGAACGAAAACGCCGACCAGTTGCTTACTTCGCATTTACATCTATTTTACTGCTGCTCATTGGTTCAGGTTCTTACCTAACATGGAATGTCGTTTCGGGTGATGGAAACACAGTGGATCTCGCTGCGCAAAACGAATCGGTGAAACGAGAACTTTTCGATCAAATTCGCAGCATGAAGGAACTGTCCACTTCCGAAAAAGTACTTGAAGCAGGAGCATCTATTTTACCTGTAGGTAGATTGAACGAATCAAATCAACAGAATTCGAATACGAACGCAAGAAATAGCGCTCAATTTGTATCGAACAATGCGGCTCACAATCGACAATCGTCCGTCAACTCAACCGCACACCAAAGAGGAACAACAAGCGAACTCGGAATACTCAACACAACGATTGCCCAAAATCAATACTCCGACGGAACATTGATTGATCCAGCGAATGTTATGCTTCAAACAAATGTAACAGCATTCAATATTCCGGCACTTCCTGAAGAAATAGTTGGGAACGAAGCCTTTTATGTGCGCAAGCCGAAAGAATTAGAAATTTACGAAGGACGAAATTGGAATCCAAATAGATCTCCATCCACGAGCGGTCAAACCTTTGCTTCTCAAAATAATAGTAAGTCGATCAAAGATCACTTGAGCAAATTTGCACGGAATCTCGAGCGCATGATGAACGCGCCCATCGCTCTAAAAAATGCGCGTGATCCACATTATCATGTGCCTGGCTTAACGGCAAACGACATCAATTTCAGTTCTGCAGGAACGCTTGTTTCAACGCGCGTGCAAGCAACATCGCGCTTGCAATGGCAAGGAAAAGAGAACGAACAACTGATGAACCAACTTTCTGCGGATGGATATTCCTATGGCATACGTGGTGGATGGGGAGTTCAGTTGAACCATCAATGGTACAAAGACGGCGGAATTCAAGTTGCTCAAGCAGCAATTACCTACTCGCCAAAAATTTCGGTGAACAATTGGTTTTCCATAGAACCATCTTTCCGCTTAAAAATGGGGAACAAACAATTGGATCTTGATCATCTCGGCAATACCGATCAAGTGGAATTGGATCGGGGAAATGCACGAGAATTCTATCCGAATGGAGCAACACCAATTGGACAAAGCTTGTGGTACAAAGATGCGGGAGTGGGATTATTGGTGAACACAAAATGGTTCTTCGCTGGTGTGCAAGTGGATAACTTGTTTAAACACAAAGACAATCTATACGACAACAACTGGAGCGATCCACGTAGAGCACAAAATTATTTCACAGCTTCGATAGGGAGTGATTGGATTTCGAGAAGCGAGAAGTTGAGTTTGTCGCCCTATTTGGTGTATCAAAAAAATGAGCGCTTGTCAGAAGCGTGGTTAGGTGCAAATTTCGCATGTAATTGGTTTAATATTGGACTCGCAGCGTCGAGCAATTTTGAGCCAGCAGCATCGATTGGGATCAAATTCGACCAATTTAGCCTACATTACAATGCTGATTACACGGACAGTAAAATTTTGGGCGGAAAAGCGCTTTCGCATCAATTAACAATGCGCTTTGTAGGAAAGCAAAATAAATTTGGTAAACAATTATTTAAACGATGAGTATGAAGTATTTTTTGTGTTTAATAGTGATTGGGTTGTGGGGAGTGAGTGCGCGTGCACAGGATCTCGAATTTACGCAGTTTTATGCGAACCCAATCTATTTGAACCCAGCCTTAACTGGTTCTAGCGGTTGTCCACGCATTGCCATGAATTATCGGAATCAATGGCCATCATTGTCAGGTTCCTATGTTTCATACGCAGCAGCTTACGACAGCTATTTCAAGAACATTAACGGTGGATTTGGTGTGTTAGCTGTGCACGATGTACAGGCGCAAACCATTAACTCATCGCAGTTGGGAATCATGTATGCCTACCACCTTCGATTGGGCAGAAAGTGGACTATGAACTTTGGAGCTAAAGCCAATTATTGGGTAAAAACGCTCGATTGGGACAAGCTCACCTTCGGTGATATGATCGACCCGCGACGTGGATTTATCTACGCAACCGGCGATGTGCCGCGCGGAGGAACAAAAGGCTTTTTCGACGCATCAGCAGGAACGGTGATCTTCAATAAAGTATTCAATGTTGGATTCGTAGCGAATCACCTCAATACACCAAATGAGTCGATGATCATCGGAACTTCAAAATTACCCATGCGATTTACCGCTCACACCTCCGCCTACATCAAATTAGGTAAAGTTTCGCAGTATTCGAATCAAACGGCAATCCTGCCATCGATCATTTATAGCTATCAAAATGGATTCCAGCAACTCAACATCGGAACCTATGTCAAATATGGATCGTTCACTGCTGGTGCTTGGTTCCGTAACCGGGATGCTTTCATTTTAACGCTCGGCATCAACACCGATAAATTCAAATTGGGATATAGCTACGATGTTACCGTATCAAAATTGAACAACGGAGTTTCTGGTGGATCACACGAAATTTCACTAGGATTCAACCTCAATTGTAAAGACAAACCATTGACGTTCCGCACAATTTCGTGTCCATCGTTCTAACAATATTGGTTCAACTTCCTTTTCTGGTTTGGTAAGTTGGTGCTAATTTAATGAAAGGCTTATTCATCAGCAGGTGAGTGAGCCTTTTGTTTATTGACTGTTTTTTTTGGCGTTTCCCGAATCATCCGAAGAAGAATTCATCTGGTCGGACCGCGCTCTCCGTTGTATCTTTTCGAATGAACCGAAAAGGATGCACTGCGATCGCTAACGCAAGAGTGGATTGATAGTAATCGGAGTTTTTAGGGACTGTTTTCTATCAATATCGACACAACGACGTTTTATCTCCTCTATAACATGTTGAAATTCCTTATTGTCATTCGTCGCACAATCATAAGTCCAATCAGCGAACGCTCTCGTCTTTTCTTAACGGTAAATGTCCGAACGAATTTTTCAATTATCACGTCCATTTCTTTAAGTCCATATGGTTAACTATATCTAAGGAATCCGGAGCTAGTAATCTATCACAGCCTACTCCCAACTTCAGTCTATAAGTAAAGCGGTCTAATAGTCTAATAGCGAAGCGATCTAATCGTCTGAGCGCGCAACGCTAATCCACCGAATAAACTTTATCTCCCTTCACAAAAACCATATTCGCAAAGTTGTTCTTAAACGCAGCACGTTCAACAATCGCGTCCTTGAAAATTACCAAAGTTGCGTCTTTTCCTTTTTCGAGGGAGCCCAATTTATTTTCCTGAAACGCACCGAACGCCGCCCAAATCGTCATGCCCTTCAAACATTGCTTCAAGGTGATCGCTTCTTCGGGCAAAAAGCCGTTCATCGGAAAGTTTTCGGTCGTTTTTCTGTTCGTTGCCGAGTGAATGGTGCGAAAAGGATCAGTATACTCCACGGGAAAATCTGTACCGATAACTAGGATTCCGCAGCGTTCCAAAATCGTTTTGTATGCGTACGATCCGTGCATGCGTTCTGCACCCAATCGCTCGATCGCCCAACGTTGATCCGTAGTTGCATGCGTAGGTTGAACGCTTGGGTAAGCTCCCGACGCTGCGAGCAAATCAAAATCGTTCGGGTCGATGTGCTGCGCGTGCTCAATTCGCCATCGATAGTTGTTGTTTCGAGCATACACTTTGGCGTACATTTCTAAAATGATGCGATTCGTCGAGTCGCCTATGGCATGCGTGTTCATTTGGTAACCAATTCGTTCACACAATGCTGCAATGCGCTCCATTTCCGAAATCGATGTGGTGAGGTGACCGTAATGCCCGTGCCGATCGGCGTATTCTTCTTTCATAAGTGCACCGCGACTTCCAACGGCGCCATCTCCCAAAATTTTAAAACTTCGGATGTACAAATTCTTATTTTCGTAAATTCCATTTTTCTCTGCAAACGCAATATTTCCTTCATCGGGCAAAAGCATACCGTATATATTGAGCTTCAGCACACGCTGATCGACCCATTTTTCAATCGTTTTTCGATCATTTGAAGTCAATCCAGCATCGTGAACGCCCGTAATCCCATAACTGAACAATTCCGCCTGAATTCCTTTCATCGTTTTGGTCAATTCCTTCTTCGGATATTCGGGTATCATCGCCATGATCGGATTCATTGCGTTGTCGATGACCATTCCTGTCGGTTTTCCATCTTCATCGTAAATAAAATCACCACCAACATATTTTTCTGGCGAAGCGTTCACCGTTTCTATCACCTTCGATTTCTTCAACAGCTTATCATTGACCAACATCGCGTGACCGTCAATTCGAATCAGCGCAATTGGAACATTTGGAAAAACGCTGTCCAGTTTTTCATTCGTCGGCAATTCGTTTCCATCGTCCCACAAGGATTGATCCCAGCCGCTGCCGATAATAAATGAGCGATTGTGTTTCGCTTGGTATTTTTTGATACGCATGAGCATCTCGTCGTAGGATTTGCATCCGAATAAATTCACCCCTAACTGCATGCGTGCGTAGGAAAGCAAATGTCCGTGTCCGTCGGTGAGGCCAGGATAAACATCTTTCAATCCAGCGTCAATGTATTCATCTGCCGAATATTTGTTTAAAATCTGGCGTTCGGGTCCCACTTCTACAATTTTCCCATCCTTAATCGCGATAGCATCAAATACCTCATCGGCTTCGTTCATCGTGTGAATGCGCGCATTGTGAATCACCAAATCCACCGATTCTCCTTTCATACACGATTGAAAAGCAAAAAAACTGATGACTAGGATGGAAGCGAAGACGATTTTCATGGACCTTTTTTTCTTTCAAAAATAATGCTTTCAATTGAAGGGCGACTTCTTCCATGGAATTGCTAATTTTGTGACCTAATATTTTTGTAGATGAAAACCCCGAAAACGTATGAGCCGCAGCAGGCTGAGGAGAAATGGTATGCACATTGGATGGAAAAAAATTATTTTCATTCAGAACCAGATGAGCGCGAAGCTTACACGGTCGTCATCCCACCTCCAAACGTAACGGGCGTTCTCCACATGGGGCACATGCTCAACAATACCATTCAGGACGTTCTCGTGCGTCGCGCGCGCATGCAAGGAAAAAATGCCTGTTGGGTTCCTGGAACCGATCACGCATCCATCGCAACAGAAGCAAAAGTTGTACAAAAATTGCGCGCCGAAGGAATCAAGAAATCAGATTTAACCCGCGAAGAGTTTTTGGCACATGCCTTTCAATGGAAGGACAAACACGGCGGAATCATTCTAGAACAATTAAAAAAACTTGGAGCATCCTGCGATTGGGAGCGCACCAGCTTCACGATGGACCCAGAATACTCCGAATCGATCTTGGACGTATTCATCGACCTCCACAAAAAAGGAAAAATTTACCGCGGATTGCGCATGGTCAACTGGGATCCAGAAGCACTCACAGCACTTTCGGACGAAGAAGTAATGCACAAAGAGGTCAACTCGAAACTGTTCTATGTGCGCTACAAAATTGCAGGTTCCGACGACGATTGGCTCACCATCGCCACAACGCGACCTGAAACTATTTTGGGCGATTCTGCCATTTGTATTCACCCAGACGATGTTCGTTTCAAGCATTTGCATGGAAAACAGGCGATTGTACCGATTGCTAACCGAACCATTCCGATCATTTTGGATGAGTATGTCGAAATCGAATTCGGAACAGGATGTTTGAAAGTTACGCCAGCACACGACACGAACGATTACGAACTCGGGAAGAAACACAACTTGGAGACCATCGACATTCTCAACAGCAACGGAACGATGAATGCGGAAGCCTTGCACTACGAAGGTCAAGACCGTTTCCAAGCGCGAAAATCGATTGAAAAAGAACTCTACGACAAAGGGTATTTGGTAAAAACGGAAGATCACATCAATAAAGTTGGATTTTCCGAACGAACGAATGCTGCCATCGAGCCACGTTTGTCGCTGCAGTGGTTTGTTGATATGAAAGACATTTCGGCTCCTGCGTTGGAAAACGTGATGAACGGAAACATCAAATTTTATCCCGAGAAATTCAAAAACACCTATCGTCACTGGATGGAAAACATCAAAGACTGGTGTATTTCGCGTCAATTATGGTGGGGACATCAAATTCCAGCGTGGTATTACGGGGAAGGAATGGAAGAGTTCGTTGTCGCAAAAACAATCGAAGAAGCACTACCTTTGGCATCGGAAAAAGCCGGTCGAACGATCACAGCATCCGAATTAAAACGCGACGAAGACGTACTCGATACGTGGTTTTCGAGCTGGATGTGGCCGATCTCGGTTTTCAACGGATTGACTCAACCCAACAACGAAGAAATAAAATATTACTATCCAACAAACGATCTCGTTACCGCACCTGAAATCATGTTTTTCTGGGTTGCACGAATGATCATCGCCGGTTGCGAATACATGGACGAAATTCCATTCAAAAATGTATACTACACGGGAATTGTACGGGATAAATTGGGTCGAAAAATGTCGAAATCGCTCGGAAATTCACCTGATCCCATTGAATTGATCAACAAATATGGTGCTGACGGCGTTCGAATGGGCGTTTTGATCTCATCACCAGCAGGAAATGACCTTCCGTTTGATAGTTCGCAGTGCGAGCAAGGACGAAATTTCACAAATAAATTTTGGAACGCCTACCGATTAGTCGATTCGTGGGAAGTAAACGGCGATTTACCGCAGCCAGAATCCTCACTCCGAGCGATTGAGTGGTTCGGTGCCCGTTTCAACGAACAATTGGCGCATATCAACGAACTGTTTGA
>CALFOS010000172.1 GCA_937919725.1 uncultured Fluviicola sp.
AATCACTTCAATCAATTGAATATCAGCATCAGTTTTCACATGAAGAATATGGCTTGCTGGGTTTGGGTAGAGGAGAACTGAAACTGTAGTCAGTTCATTTATTCCAACAGGATCTTCAATTTCCGCTCGAATATCGTCGATGTATAATGCAAATCCGTTATTCGTTGTGTTCACAAAGGCGACATAAATTGTTTGATTCGCGTATCCATTCGAGCTCAAATTAACCGTTCGGGAATACCAAGTAGCATATTCTTGCTGAATCAATCCAATCGTGTCGGTAAAACTTGAAAGTTGAGTATCTGTTGTGGAAACTACTACTTTGTAGTCGTCCGGATACGAAGGATCGTGTGAGCGTGCTTCCCAGTATAAGTAATTGCCAAAAGCCCCAAGCGTAATGGCAGGGGTGATCAACCAACGATTTGCTGTCCCAGTTGGATCGAAATAGGAGGTAGATCCCATCACGGTATCAGCAAACATAGTCGTATCGCTAGGATCTGCCATGCGCGTCCAAGCCTCAGTAAATTGTGCTGTTGATGCGTTTGGCGTGTGTCCATCGTTGTCTACAATCGTAAACGCAACGGGAGCGCCACTCTCAAAATCTTCGTTTAATACTTCCGTTTGTGCTGATACAATTGCAACGCTGAATGCGAAAATGCCGATAAGAATTCCTTTCATGGTATAAAAGTAGTGTTTTGTGCACTAATCCGCGAGTGTGATGATAATTTCTTTGAATTCTTGATAAAATACATCGAAGGCGACTAATTTTTCTTTCAGAAATAAAGCGATTTTCGGAAGATCGTCGTTCTTGAAAAAATCGACATCCGTATTCTCCCAATAAATGCGCGATACATTCCGACCTGCAAAAACACGATCGAATTCTGACCAGGCACTAGCTTCACCCATCTCATCCTCCAACACACGTCGCAATTCCGTCATCTGCTCCCACAAGATAGAACGAACGCCCTCGTCCTTTGGTTGAATATCAATGGCAAAACGTGTCAATTTACCAGTAGTTTCCATCCTGATATAGAAATCTTTCGCTCCCAAAGGATAATTGATCCAATTGATTCGCTTACCAGTCGACGACCTCACATTGCGCATTTCCTTCTGGAAATTCGTCCAAAATTCACTATTGCGTTGCTTGAGTTCTTCTTTCGAAATCATAGGTGTAAAGTTGAGGAGTTTTTCTTGTTTCCTCACAATTTTTCCAGTTTTTTGCCTTTTTGTGACGCGAGTTACATTCAAAATGGAATCAAACGAGTACTTTTCAAAAAAATATATATGATTCGATCTATATTGTTTGTTGGAATTTTGTTCTTGGCGTCGTGCTCAGAATCTCAAGTGACCGAAGGTACAGACCAAGCGGCATATCAAGTTGTAAATGCAGAAACGTTCAAATCCTTGCTAACTGAAGAAGGTATTCAGTTAATTGATGTTCGAACGGCGGGTGAATACAACGGAGGAACAATTGGAGTGGCTGAAAACATCGATTTCATTTCTTCTGATTTTAAAACGGAAATTGGAAAGTTGGACAAAACGAAGAAAACGCTCATCTTCTGTCAATCAGGAGGGCGCAGCGGAAAAGCAGGCGCAATCATGGAACAAATGGGCTTCGAACAAGTCGTAGACCTTTCTGGAGGGTACGGAAATTGGCCGTTTAAATAATTATCTATCAATATTCCAAATGGCTCGGGCGAATCGATAAAACGCGCAAAGTTGGGCTGATTTTTTAGATTGAATTCTAGTTCGAAATATTCGCGCTATCTTTGCGCATGAAATTTAAGGAACTAAGCCTATTGCCAGAAATTCTCAAGGCAGTAGAAGAAATGGGATACGAAACTCCAACTCCCATACAAAAACGTGCAATACCTGAGGCAATTCTAGGTCGAGATGTATTAGGTTGTGCGCAAACAGGAACAGGAAAAACGGCCGCATTCTCGATTCCAATTTTACAACTTATTCACAAAAATCAACAGGAAGGTGGAAGAAGACCGATTCGTTCGCTCATTCTTACTCCCACGCGTGAACTCGCAGCGCAAATTGGCGAAAATATAAAGGAATACGGGAAATATTTACCCTCAAAATACACAGTTATTTTCGGTGGAGTAGGTCAAACCCCACAAGTGAATCGTCTTCGAGCGGGAGTAGATATTTTGGTAGCAACACCAGGAAGATTGCTCGATTTGATGGATCAAGGGCATATTTCACTCAAAAATGTAGAGTTTTTTGTCCTCGATGAAGCAGACCGAATGCTCGATATGGGATTCATCCACGACATCAAGAAAATCTTACCAAAATTACCGGCGCAGAAACAAACGATGTTTTTCTCGGCTACCATGCCAGATGCTATCGTGGATTTAACCAAGAAATTGTTGAATAACCCGGTGAGCATCACTGTGGACGTTGTGTCCTCGGCGGCAACAACGGTGAAGCAAGAGGCATACCATGTTCTCAAGCCAAATAAGAAGGATTTGTTGTTGCACTTGCTCAAAAATCCAGAGATCGACCAAGCACTTGTGTTTGCACGTACAAAACGTGGAGCCGATCGTTTGGCAAAAATTCTTGCGAAAGCAAAAATTTCGTCAGCGGCCATTCACGGCGACAAAGCCCAAGGTCAGCGGGAAAGAGCATTGCAAGGATTTAAGGATGGAAAAATTCGCGTCTTGGTGGCAACGGATATTGCTGCACGTGGAATTGACATTGATTCTTTGTCTTACGTAATCAACTATGATATTCCAAACGAACCAGAAACATACGTACACCGAATTGGTCGTACTGGTAGAGCTGGCGCGGAAGGAAGGTCGATTTCGCTGTGCGATTTGGATGAACGTCCGTATATTAAGAGCATTGAAAAATTGACGGGAACGAAAATCGACTTTATCCCAAATCACCCCTTTGAAATTACGGATGCCGGAGTGAAGGAGTACCGCGAAATGCAGGACTCGTTTGCAAAACAGAACGAAATTCAACTTCAAAAACGCCGCGAAGCGAAAAAACGCATGCGCGAATCAGGAAATGCTGGCGGAGCACCAAGAAATTCTGGAAAAGGAAGAAGATAGGGGATAGAGATTGATTAATTTTAGTACTCTAAATTTAATCGGATGCCAATTTTATTCAAAGACTTGCCTGGACCGAAGGGAATTCCCTTCTAAGGTAGTGCGTTTAGAATTGAGCTAGACAACATGCACAATCAGTTCGAGGAAGTTGCGAACAGAAATTGACGAAAGTCTGGGGAACACGCGTAGCATCCAAGATTACGAGTCGACCCTTGGGTTCAAATTTTTGGAAAGCGTCGTCTATGAAACCATGCGACTCAAACCTGTTGTGCCGCTCTTGTTATTCGAACTGTTCATGGATGTGTAAATTGAAGGATATGAATTCAAAAGAAACACGCGCATTTTGATCCATTCCCGGCATGCTGCGATTCAAGACGTATATTTCACGAATGCGAAGGAATTTTATCCCGAACGGTGGACGAAAGAATCGAAATCTCCGATGCATTCTATGGATGCCTACATTACGTTTGGCGGTGGTCTGAGGTTTTGTCTAGGTAAAAATTTGGCGCTTCTGGAAATGAAACTCGTTCTGTCGATGTTGTTTAAGAATTTTGATGTGGAGATGGTAACGCGCCACGACGATGTAAAGGAAATCATGGCGTTTACGATGATGGCGAGCGATTTTAAAGTTCGTCTGAAGAATGGAGATTAACTGCCGTTTTCTTCGATCAATTTGTTTAATTTTGAAACTGAATGCAAGAAAATCAAGTCGCTCACGTGAAGTTAGGAACAAATCGTAAAATTGTACAATCTGTTAGTGAGATCCCACAAAACGATTGGAATTTGGTGGCCGAAAACAGGAATGTTTATTTGTCCTTGGCCTATTTGTCGGCTCTCGAAAGTGCGCTCGCGGATAAAATGGATTTTCGCTACGTGATTTCGTATGCCGAAAACGGAGAGCCTGTGCTCATTTCAGTCTACCAATTGGTGGTGTTCGTGGACAAGCGCAGACAGTATTCCAGCGATTTGTGCAAACTTTCGTACCACATTCATAAAAAAATATCAGATGTTTTCACGATCAACGTGCTCGTATGTGGAAATGTCTTTTGCGATGGAGAAAACGGTTTTTTGTGGCGTTCAATCACCGCGCATCAAGCGATGGACGAAGTAGGAGCGATCACTGAATCCTTGAAACAGGAAGCTTCCATCAAGGAAAAATCGTCTATCACTCTCTTCAAAGAGTTTTGGCCAGACTCCACGGCACATTCCGATCGTCTTAAAAAATTGCAGTACCGCGATTTCATGATCGATGTTAATATGGTGCTTGATTTCCAAGAAAGTTGGAAAACGATGGACGATTACCTCGCAAGTATGAAAACAAAATTCCGTACGCGTGCAAAAAGTGTATACGCTCGATCGAAAGCGCTCGAAATTCGCGACCTTACTTCAGAAGAAATCGGACAAAATTCCGTTCGAATTGAACAGTTGTTTGGGAACGTACTGGAAAATTCCGATTTCAGTTTTGGTCGCCTAAACGCGCAGGCCTTCGTCAATTTTAAACGTTCACTTCCCGATCATTTTTCCTTTAGAGGAGCGTGGCTCGGAGAGGAACTGGTTGGGTTTAGCACCGCATTTTACAACGGAAAAGTCGTGGAAGCGAATTTTGTTGGGCTCGATTACGAATTCAACAAGGAATATGCTGTTTATCAGCGCTTTTTGTTTGATTATGTCGATCAAGGATTGATACGAAATATGGCGCAACTCCACCTCGGACGAACGGCAGAATTGGTGAAAAGTCAAATTGGTGCACTCCCAACAAACATGAAATTATACGCGAAGCACCGAAAGAGTGTTTCCAATCTTTTACTCAAACCAATTATTCAATCCATTTCGCCTGGCGAGTTTGAATTGCGTATGCCGTTTAAAGAAAACTTCACGAATTAATGGATTCATTAACGCAAATAGTTCTTGGTGCTGCTGTCGGCGAGGCAGTTCTCGGAAAAAAGATAGGAAACCGCGCGATGTTGTGGGGAGCTATCGCGGGAACAATTCCAGATTTGGACGTGTTTCTGAAGTTCTTCACCGACGATATCACGGCAACAGAGATGCACCGCGGATTCTCACATTCGATCGTGTTTAGTTTACTCATGACGCCCATTCTTGCCTGGATAGCACTCAAAATTCATAAAAAAAGGACGGGTACCTACAAAGAATGGATGTTGCTCTTTTTTCTCGCGCTCGTTACGCATCCCATGCTCGATATGCACACAACGTGGGGGACGCAGTTCTTTTGGCCATTCGAAGTGCGCATCACATACAACAATATTTTTGTCGTCGATCCGCTCTACACCATTCCCTTTCTAATTTGCCTCATCATCGCGATGTTCTACAAACGAACCGACTCGCGTCGGCAATTTTACAACAACATGGGCTTGATCATGAGCACAAGTTACATGGCGCTTACGTTTCTGTTCAAGTCGTTTAGTTACCATGCAGTGGATGAAAGTCTGGACCAACAAGGAATTAACTTCGTGGAACTTGAAACGAAACCAACGCCTTTCAACGCTATTTTGTGGGATGCGAGCATCGAAACGGAGAACGGCTATCGCTTTGGGCATTATTCGTTGCTCGACGACGACTCGCCCATACTTTTTTCCGAAGAATACCCTAAAAATCACCAATTGATTGATTCCATACGCGATGAAAAGGTGATTCAACAAATCTTGCGGATCGCCAACGGTTGGTACACGATTGAAAAGGAAGGCGATCGGATCTTCTTCAACGACCTGCGCTTCGGACAATTTGGAATGAACCCAAATACGGCACCGATTATGTGGCGCTACGAAATTATGGAAGGACCGAATAAATCCGTTTTGGTAAAACGCGTTCAGCCTGACATCAAAAATCCTGGAAAATTGTTCGGTCAGTTGTGGCGAAGAATAGGGGGAGATAAGTCGGTGGAATCGGAGTGATTTATCTTGGATTCAAATTAAAACGACCTCAATAAATTTTCATTCACTGAGGTCGTATGTTAAGCTTATTTATTTGATCTAGTGTCCTTTTGCCGAGAGATAACGTTCAGCATCTAACGCAGCCATACAACCTGTTCCAGCAGCAGTGACCGCTTGTCGGTATGTTTTATCCGCAGCATCTCCAGCCACAAATACTCCCGGCACATTTGTTTTTGACGTTCCAGGTTGCTCGTATCTGATGTAACCCGTTTCATCCAAATTGATGTACTCCTGGAAAATATCCGTATTCGGCTTGTGACCAATCGCTACAAAAAATCCCGTGCATGGAATATCGTGCTCTTTTCCCGTCACGTTATTTCGAACGCGCGTTCCTGATACACCTTGGCCATCGCCCAATACTTCAACCGTATCTGTATTGAAAAGGATTTCAATGTTCGACGTATTCTTCACGCGCTCCGCCATTATTTTTGATGCTCTAAATTCATCTTTACGCACCAACATGGTCACTTTTGTGCACAATTTTGACAAATAGTGAGCTTCCTCGCACGCAGAATCACCCGCACCTACGATCACCGTTTCTTGTCCACGGTAGAAAAATCCATCGCAAACCGCACAAGCTGAAACGCCTCCGCCAATTTTTAAATAGTGTTGTTCGCTTTCCAATCCCAAATATTTCGCTGTAGCGCCAGTCGAGATAATAATGGTATCTGCATGAATCTCAGTGCCATCGTCTGCCCAAGCTTTGTGCACGTCGCCCGAAAAATCAACTTTTGTGATGAATCCGAAGCGCACGTCCGTCTCAAATCGCTTTGCTTGCGCTTCAAGTTGCATCATCATTTCTGGTCCTGTTACCCCGTCTGGATAACCTGGGAAATTCTCAACTTCATTCGTTGTTGTTAGCTGTCCACCTGGCTGCATTCCCTGATACATAACCGGTTTCATGTCTGCACGCGCAGCGTAAATTGCGGCAGTGTATCCAGCAGGTCCAGATCCAATGATCAAGCAACTCATTTTTTGTATCTCACTCATTTTTATCGTGTGTTTTCTTATTTGACGTAGAAACAAAAATAATATTTCATAGAAGATTAACGTTCTATAAAGTGGGCGCATTTTCTTTTTGTAGGATTTCAAGTGTAACCATTATTCATAAGTGCCATTTTGTTTTGTATTTCACGAAAAAGACAGTACCTTTGTACCCCTTAATTTCTGCTCAAGAATTATGATCGATACCGAATTGTACCAGGCAAAAGTCCTGTATCCTTTTCAAGAGAAAACCGTGCAAGCAATCCTCGAGGAGCTGACTGAGAACGGGAAAAAATTCAATCTGTTATTCCAATTGCCCACTGGCGGTGGGAAGACGGTGATCTTCTCGGAAACTGCGAGGCGCTACATTGAATCTGTGCATGAAAAGGTATTGATCCTCACTCACCGCATTGAGCTATCCGTTCAAACGTCGAAACAACTTTCGGCAATTGGTGTGCGAAACAAAGTGATCAGCAGTGAGGTGAAAGAAATTCCTGACGAAGAAGAGTACCAATGTTTCATCGCGATGGTAGAAACGCTCAACAACCGACTCAACGATGACATGAATTTTATCAAGGGCGTTGGATTGGTAATTGTGGATGAGGCGCACTACAATAGTTTTCGGAAGATTTTCCAATTCTACGACAATGCCAATATTTTGGGCGTAACGGCAACTCCACTGAGCAGCAACAAAGCACTTCCACTCAACGATAATTACAACAAATTGTTGGTCGGGGAGAGCATTTCTTCCTTGATTGAGTCGGGATATTTGTCCAATGCTGAATCGTATACTTACGATGTGAATTTGCATGGATTGAAAATCGGCTCGAATGGCGATTTCACAGTGAGCAGCTCCGATGTGGTTTACGGGAACTATTTTATGCAAGAAAAATTGCTTTTCGCGTATGAAGAAGTGGCTGTTGGAACGAAAACCTTGATTTTTAATTCTGGAATTGACACCTCGATCCGCGTAGAAGAAACATTCAAGAAAAGAGGCTACAAAATCCGTCACCTCGATTCTACTTTTAGCGATAAAGACCGAAAAGATGTACTTTCTTGGTTCAAGGAGACGCCTAACGCGATTCTCACATCTGTGGGAATTCTCACTACAGGATTTGATGAGCCAACAGTGCAAACAATCATTCTCAATCGCGCAACGCGCTCATTGACTTTATACCATCAAATGATTGGTAGAGGCTCTCGAAAGCTGCCGAACAAAAATATTTTCAAGGTGATCGACCTGGGGAACAACGTTCGTCGTTTTGGAATTTGGCAAGATTATTTGAACTGGCAAGATGCTTTCCGTTTTCCAGATCGTTTCCTGGAAGCGCGCTTGAGCGAAGCGGAAGACCTAGAGTTTGAAGTGGAATTTGAGTTTTCTCGTGGCGTATCGAATACCATCGACACCAAACTGCTCGAAGATTTTTCGATCAAGGAAGTGTATTACGATTGCATCGACAACGGACGTAAAGGAAAAGATGCGGTGGATGCTTCCCTCGAAAATCACTTTGATGCCATTCGCGTCGTTGCGGAGGACTATTTTCATGGACTAGAGATCATGGAGATGTTGGGCGATCACATCGAATACCGCTTGAAACATTACACGAAGTGCATCACCAAGAGCACACCGAACTACTTGAAGTACATCACCGAAACGTATACGCGACAGTTGCGCCAAAAATTGCGCGCGGTATTAGACGACGAATAAATCCGATTGTTTTTTATGGAAGTTTGAACCGCTGTGCATCTTATATGTACAGCCTCAAAACTGCGCACATGAAAAACATCAGCATCCCAAAACCGTGTTCCGAAAATTGGAACGAAATGACACCAACCGACATTGGAGCGTTTTGTCAGAAATGTGCGCTTGAGGTATACGACTTCACGAATAAATCAGGGGATGAAATCCGCGATATTCTAACACTGAACATCGGAAGTCGCGTATGTGGGCGCATCGAGCCAAGACAATTAAACGAGTTGAATACCGATTTTTCAGCTTGGCAAATCAACAACACCGCCGAAGGCAGCATCGCAGATAAAGAAACGTTCCAACGCGCTTGGCTGTTCACATTGCTCGTTGTTTTTGGATTGACTTTATTCAGTTGCGAGGAAGAGGAAGGCTTGGCAGTGGAGAAGTTTCAGGAAATCGGACAAGTGGTTCTCACTGAAAAAATCGACAAAACGTTTACCAAAACGATCGAAGTAGAAACCAAGAAGGGCGAATTTCATCTAACGGATAAAGCAAAATTGCCTGTTTCAGATCCTAGAACTGTTCAACCTGAGATCCATGAACGTCATATGCTCGGCGAGATGGTGAGCTATGAAGAGCCGAGAAGTGTGGAAGAAATTGTCGTGGTTGTAGAGAATCCGCGCTACATGACCAAAGGCGCTATGATTTCAACCGATCACTATTCTAAGTACTTGATTGAACGAAATATGGAACGGATCGACCAGCAAGCTATCATCAATATAGAGATTTCTGGACTGATGTATCCGAATCCAGCCACGAACGAATCGACGCTAAAAGTAAACATGCCGAGCGGTGATAAAGCTGAAATAGAACTCGTCGGGTTAAACGGTCAGCGAATTCGCACTATATATAGTGGTAAACTCAAAAAAGGCGAATCGGAATTTCCGATTGATTTAACGGGACTGGAAACAGGGGTATACCTCGTGATCATTTACTCAGCAGAAAAGAGAGTAACGGTAAAATTCTCGAAAATTTAATTCGACTAATAGGTAATGTTCACATCAACGGTATCAAACGCTGTTGAAATAGTCCAAATTGGACCTTGAACACCTCCACCTTGCACCCAGTAATAGCCAGAATACACGGCATTTCCATCGTTCACACAATAGAATGTGGTATCCACGGCACCGTAATAGTATCTGTAACCACTTGGACAGCATTCCTCACAGTCGGTTTTCCCTTCTTGTCTGATATATTCCAACACATCTGATGTCAGCGGGTTGTTGTTGACCAAGTGAAATTTCACCCAGCCCTGTGCCGTAGTAGAGTAGTTGCGCACATTGTCCTCCTCGATGGTCAAAGACGAGAAAGGAATTGCCTCATAAACGTCGAAGTAATTGACTTTCTCGACCTTCAAATAATAGGTTTCAATTTTATCCCGAGAGAATGTAAAGGAATAGTTCCCTTGGGCGTCGAGTGTACCAGATGCAATTTGATTGGTGATCGCAGTTCCAGCTTCAGTTGCATACAATCGAACGGTGGCTCCTGAAAGCCCAGAATTAAATGTTGAATCGGTGATTGTACCCTTCAGCGTAAAGTTTGCCTTACCTTTTTTACAAGATGAGAAGCCAAGAAAAAGCAGAAAAAGAAAAAATACCGTGTTTTTCATGCAACTAAGTTAGAACTTTTCAAATTATTTATCAACCTTTATTTTGAAGATTAGAAGCAGTTTTGAAAACACGCGAAATTGTACTAAATCGGGAACCTACAAAGCTACAGAGAGATGGCGACCAACCTGAACGATGGGTTTTGTACTTCGTAAGGGTTTATTAGACAAGAAATGTTAATAGTTTTTTTTATGTTTTTTTGTGATTTCGTGATTTCGAATTTTAGAATTATATATATATTAGGCGTGTAACTTTTAAAACAAATTATTATGACAGATCAAAATTTAGACAACGCTGGTACTGGAAATGGAAAAAGACCAACGTTTTTAACAGTATTATGTATCCTGACCTTTATTGGTTCTGGATTGGGTGTTATTGGTGGATTGCTCGGTTTAATTGGGAGCTCTGCCTTGGGGATGTTTGCTCCTGTGGGCGGTATCCTAGTTCAGATCATAGGCTTGGCGGCAGCGGGACTCTGCTTGTTTGGCGCGATTCAAATGTGGGGTCTTAAGAAGCAAGGCTTCATGATGTACGTTTTGGGCTCAGTTTTGTCGATCGTCGGCTCCATTGTTAGTGCTGTAACATTTTCTTCAGCAATCGCTGCGGTTAGTACTTCTTTCGAAGGTGTGGAGGGTATGGAAAGTTACACGAATGTCGCAAATTCTGCAGCAGAGTCAACTTTAACTGCTGGCCTTTGGATGGGTGTAGCATTTGGAATTGTTATTAACGTAGCTTTCATTTTAATGTATAATGCAAATAAGAAACATTTAGTTAATTGATTTAGCTTTTTCCTTTTAAAGGACTCCTTGTATAAGGAGTCCTTTTTTTTTTAAAAAACCAAAATTTAACTCGGTTTTAACGATATTCAAAATGCCCTTGTGTTTTTT
>CALFOS010000173.1 GCA_937919725.1 uncultured Fluviicola sp.
CAACATTTCGGTAGGTATCGCCGATGTTTTGTCGTGATCCATATACGTTGTGCGGTCGGAAAATGATTGAATTCAATCCAAAAAGATCGTGTGCATTTTTCAGGTCGAGTTCCACGGCATATTTCGCAATTCCATAGGGATCGATCGGACTTGTAATTGATTTTTCAGTCGTAGGTGGCGCTGCGTTTCCATACACGGCAATCGAAGAAGTGAACACAAAACATTTAACATCATGGTTAACCGCTGCGTTGATCAAGTTGATACTTCCTATGAGGTTGTTTTCGTAATTGAACCGCCGAATAAAGTGACTCAATCCCTCGGCTGCGTATGCGGCTAGATGATACACGAAATCGAAGGAAAATTCTTCGAATAGTCGATTTACAAGATCAACGTCGGTGATCGAACCCTCCACAAAGCGCGCATTTTCAGGAACGTTGGAGAGAGAACCACCCGATAGATCGTCCAATACGACAACGGTATGGTTCAACTTGAGTAGCTCGTCAACTACGTGCGAACCGATAAATCCAGCGCCGCCAGTAACAAGCGATGTATGTTGAGTTAAAGCTCGATTATCTGTTCGTGTCATTGTCGATCACATCCGCATTTTGTGCTGCTTTTTTCTTCTTTTGATTTTGAATTAATACCATGACAATACCAACTACTAATCCAATTCCTGCTCCAATTCCTGCTCCTACTAACATATTTTTTCGTTTTTGATGAAGTCCAAAAATAGCAAAATTGATTCTTTAATTCCTTCGTGTGAGTAGTTTAAATTGCATAAACGCTGGAGTTAAATTATGAAACGGTTCATCGACTTTCGATTTGCCCGAATGAAGTAAAGTGACTTAATATCAAAAGAATGAGGGCGGCATGTGTGAGGAGAAATCAACAATAACTGACCCTACCTATCGATTGTTTATAGAATATCTAGTATATTTCCGTCACGAAAACGATCCGAGAGGATAATTGATAAACCAAAAACCAAATTAACATGAAAAAAATTGCAGGAATATTCGCTGTTGCAACGGCATTAGTGCTTACTAGTTGTGGTGGAGCAGATTCGGATACGTCGCCATTTGTTGGGAAAATAGAATTTAAAGCGAATGGAATGGGTTTCAACACGAACGGGTCCATCACGGTAGATGCAGAAAATCAGCGCATGACGTATCGAATAGATGCTATCGAGAAATTGATGGGAATGGACATGGCGATGATGGTGGATATGAAAAATAAAGTGATGTACACGATCTGTCCAAGTAAAAACATCTACATGGAAACTCCAATGAAAGACGAAGAAGTGAAAGGTGAGCTTCCAAGTGAAAAAGATGTGGAGGAGATGAAAAAAGAATTTTTCTCCAAGTTGAAAAAGACGGGGAAGCAGGAAACAATTCTTGGTTTGACCTGTGATGAATACATTCTGAAAGAAAAAACTGAAGGTGTGGAGAATGCATCTATTTGGGTGAGCAAAACAATGTTGGACCGTATGATTTCTTCATGGTCGATGTTGCCAGAACTGAAAAAACTGGGTGCAGAGGAATTGATGATCGGTTTTCCATTGAAAGGATCGTTTAAGGCATTGGGCCAAACTGGCTCATTTGAAGTGACGAAAATCACAGAAGGAAAAGAAGCATTAGCTGATTTCGACATGTCGAAAATGAAAAAAATGGACCAAGCTGCTTTTTCTCAGAAGATGATGGAAGGCACATCTTGGGGCGACATGATGAATGGGATGGAGGACATGGAAGCGCAAGGATATGGTGACGATATCGAGAAAGAACTCGAATAGTTGAAAGACATCGACCCAAAAGAAATCGAAGAAATGATGGAATCGATGAAATAGTGGATGCCTTCAAAATTTGAAAACGCTTACTTCGGTGGGCGTTTTTTTTGTGCTTAAAATTTTGGAGTGGCCTCAACTGTGATTTCTTCTTTGGTTTCTGGATGCCTAAACGTAAGTGATGCAGCATGCAAGTGAAGTCGGTTGGATTTTGAGCCGTACAAATCGTCGCCCATAATTGGTGTTCCCAAGCCTGCGTGATGCGCTGCGTGTACGCGCAGTTGATGCGTGCGACCTGTTATTGGGTGAAATTGCACACGTGTTTTTCCGTTTTCGCGCGCGAGGACTTTCCATTCCGTTTGGGCGGGTTTCCCGTGCTCATAACACACCAATTGGCGCGGACGATCGTCGATATCTACGCGAAGTGGCAGGTCGATCATGCCCGAATCGTGTTCGAGATTGCCGTCGAGGAGAGCAATGTACGTTTTTTTGACGGTGCGGTGAATGAATTGATATTGCAGGTATTTGTGCGCTTTCTTCGTTTTTGCAAGGAGTAAAATCCCAGAAGTTGACATGTCCAGACGGTGGATGATGAGCGGTCCTGTCGCCGTTGGATATTGATGTTGAATCCGCGTGTAGACGGAATCGGAGATTGTTTTCCCAGGTACGGACAAGAATTCTGTGGGCTTATTTACTACGATGATGTGCTCATCTTCGAACACAATTGGCAAGGATTTTCCGACCGCAGGATTTTCCAACATCGGGTTATCGTCGACCGCCAGACCCTTGAGCATGTGGCCCAGAATCGGTTCGCATTTTCCGCGGCAGGCAGGGTAGAAGTTTCCGTGTGCTTTTATCTCTGATTTGGGAGATGTTCCCCACCAAAATTCGGCAAGTGCGATTGGCTTGAGTTTATTCTCGTAGGCGTAGTGCAATAATTTAGGAGCAGCACATTCACCTGCCCCAGCTGGAGGATCTTTTTGAACGTGATCTTGGAAAATCTCCCAAACACTCTTCGTTTCACCCAGCTGATTTAGGAAATGGTATTGATCGAATAGCTTCTTTTGAAGGTCGTTCGATTTTTCCTTTCGGGCCTTTTTTAAGGCCGCAATTTCATTCTCAAATCGATCTACTATCTCTTGCTGTTTTGCAACCTTATCCCTCCATTCAGTGCTAATTTGATTAAATTCGTATCTGTCCTGCAGGCTATGTTGAAAAATCTTATCTTCAGTTTCCTTTGGAAGCACGCCATTGTTCGCAGTTTCGGAAGCAATACGTAATTCTTTTCGCCACTTTCTGTTTTCAACTCTCGATTGCCGTCTTAGTTCGATCATCCGATCCGCTAATTTCTTGAGTTCCGCTAAGATTATTTTATGCTTTTCATATTCGGTTGATCCTTCCAGTTCGCGCGTTCGTGCATTGATTTCGTTGAGTTCGAGTGCACCTTGGTTGAAAAAACCATCTTCAGCGAGCATGTCAAAAACGGGCGGAACAAAACCTTCGTGGTGATTTGAGTTTCCTAATTTTCCCGAAAACGCGGCTAGAAATCCGAGTTCGCCCGCTTGATTTTGAACGACAAGCACGCCAAACATTTTCCCGATCACGAGTCCTTCTTGGTGTTCGTCGATTCCAAAATTGTGCTCAAAATCGGCTTGGGTTTCCAAGTATGCTTGCAGCTGGTTTGCCGCTAAAATGGCAATTGGATGCGGTTGGTAATAGAAAGGAAAGGTGAATTTTTCGGGCAAGGCGATGTGCTCGGCAGGAGAATTGAAGGGAATGAAACACGATTTCGAATTCATTGCGCGAAGGTACGATGAATCTTATAAATTACAGCAATTCGCGGGCATTACGGAAGGGGTAGATTTGCGTTTACGGCGGAGAAAGAGTGTTTGCGCTAGGGCGCAGGGTGATAGCTTCCGTCCGGCTGTTGACGGATGGGACTAAAGCCCGAAGACCGACCGCGACCTTCCGAACGGTGCAATTGATTCAAGAATAAAAATGAGCTTTGAGGAAGCGTCGCGGGAGCGCCCAAAGACAAAGTCACAGTGAAGCTGAAAAGAGAAAGTTAAACTGTAGCAGACCTGTTTTAATAAGGAAGTTTAATCATCATCGCCACCGCACGGGCCAGATTCCTCCACGTCAACGTGCACAAAAAGTTGCTGGAATTCTTCTTCAATCCGCAGATAGTCATCGTGGTAATAAATAAACTGATTCATGCAATTCCACCAGCCGTAGGTAATCAACTGGAGACGAGCGTATTTTAGATACTTTGGAGAACGCAACTGAGCTTCATACATTCGCTCCACGTTTTCAGGCGAGCCATTGTTTGCTTTTTGTCGTTGAATCAACCAATACCATGCGTCGAGGAGTTCGTCTTCGGTACCATTTAAGGCGTATATTTCGTTGGCACACGAATCATTGTAATAATCGAGTAGTACGGATGGTTTTTTAAGCGCAAGAATGAAGAGACGATTATAGAGGTATCTCTCATTTAGTTCGCTGATCCTAATTTCTTGGAGTGAATCCCAAAACTCACCTTCAGGTCGCTTCATGTGCTTGAATACCTCAAGTGCTCTCTGATAGGATGCATCAATCGCCATCGTTGTGGCAGTATCCATTTGTTCGATTTTCCATATTCCTCGATCTGCTAGGTCTCCACCCATGGAATGCAAGTAAATGTAGATTGTGTCGATTTCTTCGAAAGTGAATCTTGTGGTATCGAATTGCCCCGTGTAATACATCATTCCTTCGCCCCATTCGTAGGTGTTTCGCTGTCCGACTGCAAAAAGTGGTAAGAAGAAAGCGAAAAGAAGGATGATTTTTGTCATGAAGAATTAAATGAGAACTACACTATACGCAATTGCTGATTTTTTGAGCTAAGATACTAAAGAATTCCATTACGTATGGCGCGATTTTCTCACTTGAAAGAGCGAAGCCTTGGGAGTTACAAACTTCATTTGATCGATCGTATTTAATTGAGAAACCTACCGCACCCGAGCATAATCGTACCACACTTCGCCTAATTTGTTCTGTACGATAATCTCGATCAGTTTCAACTGAGCATCAATGTATTCTTGATCGCGGATGTTCACCAAAAACATAGAACCTTCACCGATTTCGAACAGTATGATCTCCGATTCCAGCAAGCGCTGATAGTTGTCCACACTTTGGCGGTAGATGTTGAGCTGATTCACGGTACTCGTCCAAACGTTAAACGAGGTTTCAATCTTGTAGCCAAGCTCTGCATTTTTAAGTCCGAGTTGGGCTTCTTGCTGTTCGAGTTTGAGTTCGGTGAGTTTCACTTGTGCGCGTTCTTTCCGTGTGAAAATAGGGTAGGAGATCGTTGCTCCCCAGGCGTAATTTCCTGCGG
>CALFOS010000174.1 GCA_937919725.1 uncultured Fluviicola sp.
ATGAAGATAAATAATTGTTTGCGAAGAACTCCATCCATTTCCGTTCGTGCTCCGCATCACGTTGAGTTTAAAGTTGATCCAATAGATCGTCAGAAATCACTTTTAGTTTTGCCTCTTCTTTGCGCGCCTCGCGGATTTCTTAAACAAGCAGTTTGTCTTGATTTTCTCTCAAGAAGATCACCTATCAGCACAAAGACTAATCTACCGTGTGAATACCCAATCATTTTCGCTAGAAATATTTTCGTCGTAGCGGTAACCATCCGTGTTGAACTCCTTCAAATCCTCCGGATTCGTAATAGAATGATCGACGATGTAGCGCGCCATCGACCCACGTGCACGTTTCGCGAACACCATAATCACTTTGTAATCTCCATTTTTAAACTCTTTGAAAGTTGGCGTTATCACTTTCGCTTTTAATTTTTTCAGATCAATGGCTTTGAAATATTCCGTCGATGCCAAATTCACGATGATTCCATTTCCTTCTTCCTCGTTGAGTGCTTCGGCAATTTTTGAGCCCCAAAACTTATATAAATTACTTGTTTTCGGAGTGACAGACCATTTTGTGCCCATTTCTAAGCGGTATGGATAAATGACATCGAGCGGCTTTAGTATTCCGTATAGACCTGAAAGCACACGAACTGTTTCTTGTGCCTCTATCAATTTTTCTGTCGACAAAGTTGGAGCATCAAATCCACGGTAAACCTCACCATTAAATGCTGCGATGGCGTATGTATTTTTTCCGTTGAGTTCCGTTTCTGGCTCCCATGTTTGATAACGCTCATGGTTCAAGTCGGCTAGATCCTTCGAAAGGTGCATCATCGTTCCAATTTTATTCGACGACAAGCGCGCGAGTTTCTTGATCAATTCAGCACTTTTTTCTATAAAAATCGGTTGACTTGCTGTGGTTGCGTTGATCTCTTTATCCATATCCAAAGCCTTCGCGGGCGAAAGAAGTACTCTCATTGATTTGTTTTTATCTTATTATTGAATGCTGAAAGGTATCCATTTTTAAGAGAATTTGGTGTAGGAATTTCTTAAAAAAGGGTGAGATGGTCACCGAATAGTCCGAATAGTCGGATACTTTGCCCTGTAAATGAAAGGACTCAATCCACTAATAACATTTATTCTCCGCCCATTCGTTACCAATTTACGACAACATTCGGGAAACGCACAAGAATGACTTAGGCAAATATTCAACAAACGTCAACGAAGAACATCATAGCGAACGTGCTATTGTATCTGAATCAACGGATAAAATTTCAGAATTTCTTGAACAGGATCAATTGATGAACAGAATTGCATACAGCACTACGATCAGCACGCACATAATATTAAGTACGAATCCTGTTTGAGCCATTTGCCTAATGGTCAGATCGCTGCCTGAGAAAACAATCGCGTTGGGCGGAGTTCCGATGGGCAGCATGAACGCGCAACTTGCCGCGAGTGTTACTGGGATACAGAGTGTGGTGAGTGGGATATCAGCTCCTATAGCAAAGGTCGCGATCACAGGGATAAACACGCTTACTAGCGCTGTATTCGACATGAATTCCGTTCCAAATACAGCGATGGTTACGATGACCAACAGAATTATTCCCACATTGAGATTTCCGAAATTATCAAACATGCTGGCTACTTCGGCAATCACACCATTGTTTTCGAGCATTTTTGCCATTGCCAATCCACCACCGAATAGGAGCAGAATTCCCCACGGAAGTTTACTCGTGTCGGTCCAATTGAGAATTGGCTCACCCTTACTACTCGGCATTATAAACATGAGAATCGCGGCAAAAATGGCTACGTGTTCGTCTCCATAATCGAAGCCCGTATAATCGACAATTAGCGTTCGGAACGACCACAGAAGTACGACCACGAGGAAAAGTAAAATGATTCGAATTTGGTCTTTGCTCCACGGCTTTTTCTCAATTCCTACGTGAATTTTATCCCCATTTCGCTCACCACGCAAATTAATAATGAAGAAAAAATAGAGTAAGGTGAGTAGTATGAGTGAAATTGGCATTCCGATTTTCATCCAATCCAGAAAGGTGATAGTGATTCCTTGGCTTTCGTTGAGATAACCCGCCATAATACTGTTCGGAGGCGAGCCAACAAGTGTCGCCATTCCGCCTATGCTCGCAGCGTATGCAATCGAAAGCAACAGAAATCGGGGGAAACGAGAATTTTCTTCGTGCTCCAAGTTTTTGATGACTGCCATCACCATTGGAAGCATCATTAAAGTGGTAGCAGTATTAGAAATCCACATGCTCAAAATGCCCGTACTCAGCATGAAACCGAGTAAAATCTTCGATTTAGACGATCCTACAATGGAGATGATGGTGTGCGCTAATTGCTTGTGAACATCCCACTTTTCCATCGCTAAGGCGAGAATAAATCCTCCGAGGAAGAGAAACACGAACTTGTTTGAGTACGAACCAGCCAAATCATCGGAGCTGAGCAATCCCATTGGAACGCCAAGAGCCAGCGGTAAAAGTGCTGTGACGTACATCGGAATGACATCAAAGAACCAGAAAAACACCATGAGTCCACCGAGCGCACTCGCACGTATGAGCATATCATCGCCTTTGACGAACAAGGTGATCCCAAAAGCAAGGACTCCAGAAATGAGCAAGATTTGTTTGGTGGTGAGTTTCATTGTGCGTAGTAATAAAAAAGTCCCGATCTATCCATCGGCTGACGGACAAGAGATCGGGACGAAAAAAAATACATATTTTACTCTCCTGCGGCGATTTTCGCTTTCAGAGCATCTAAGTCACTTTTCACTTTAATTTCAGCTGAAGAAGAATCGAGTGCTGCGTCGATTTCGTCGTCCAATGAACGACTTTCGGAAGCGATTTCGCCATACGATTCAGCTAATGCTTCTTCTTGTGCTACTTTCTCCTTCATTCGTTCCAACATTTCCACAGTTGAGTTGGAATCAATTCCTGCCAAATCTCGGTTGATATCTCTCTGCGCCTCGCTCACTTTCGCGCGCGCTTTCAAGGTTTTCAACTCGTTTTCGTATTTGGAGATGTTTTTCTTCAAACCATCGATGTTGCTGCTTAGCTTATCTGAATTCGACTCAAAGTACAATTGGTTTTTCTTTGCCAATACAACGTGAGCATCATTTTCTTGTTTTTTGAGAAGCGCTTCAGCTGCTAGTCGATCACCTTCTGCCGCGTCCATTTCTCCTGCCGCAGATTTCTTCAAGAGCAAAGTTGCTTTCATTTCGTAATCTGCCGCCTTGGTTTCGTAGTCTTCGGCTTCGCTTTTTGAACGAATACCCATTGCTTTCACTTCGGCCATTGCAATCAATGCCTTTTCCAGATTCGCTTTCAAATCACGAATTCCTTGTTCGGTCATCTTGATTGGATCTTCCAATTTATCCAACGCCGAATTTGCTTCTGCTTTACCAATTCTAAATAGTCGTTTTAACCAAGCCCACATAGTTCTTTATTTTGATCGTGTATAATTCGTTTAAATGCTATTATGCCAAATCGTTGATTTTACCCACGAAGTCTATCGCATCTTCCTCCAATTGAGCGCGCAACGATTTAAATCCAGCTTTATTTTTAGTCGCTCGAATTTTGGTCATCATCATTTCATGGTATCCAACCACTTCGTCCATCAAGGATTCTGCGGCTCCGGCATTTTTACCCATACTCACTGCATGGTAATCGCACTCATCCATGAGGTCGTAAACCATTTCCTTTACACTTTTCTTTAATTCTCTTTTACTTGCCATTATTCTAAATGTTTGAAGGATAAATATAGGGAATAATTTCGCGTAGATGATTTCTGGCGAAAAGTTTCGATGAGGTAAGCTAATTTTCGGATGAAATTTCGATTAAATGTCTCGCTTTTTGATCACCCAGTATGAAATTGAAATGAAGCACAGGATGTAAAAAATCGCAACGAGTGCTTTCCAGCCTTCGCCAAGAATAAACATTTCTGGAACTTCTTGTCCAGGAGGGCCTTGCATTGGGATTTCGATGGGAAATGGAACCAAATCGCTAAAGGAACTCAAGGGAAAAAACTGCACATATTCTTTCACCGCAATGAACCCTATAATTCCTTCAATAAACGTGGAGAAAATGTATAAAATGATCGCGAGAGCTTGCATTCGAATCATATTGGCAAAGAAGAAAGCAAAGGTGAAATAACCTAAAGTGGAGATGAAATATGCCCCGATTTGCTCCATTCCCGTAAAAATTTGGGTGTAGTCATTGCTGTAAATCAAGCCGAAAATCAATCCAACCAGCATCACGTATAACGTCACCACGACAGCAAAAATAAAAACGATTGCAAATTTTGCTAGGATAACATCGCGCTTACTCAGTCCGTCAATTACATTTTGACGCTGCGTTTTGTACTTGATTTCATTGGAGGTAAACACCATTACAATTACTCCAATGAGCAGATTGAACCAAGAGGCGATGTAGGCTACCCAATGATAGCATTCTGGAAATTGATAGGTCGAGTCGGGCAACGACAATGGTCCGACGGCAATGAACGAGATACTAAAATAGATAAGTGGAATTGTGATAGCATAAATGATCAAGATTACCTTCATGGTAACAAGACGTTTGAGCTTCATCCACTCTATAGCAACTAGGTTTCTCATGATTTCTGGATGATTTCTAAAAACTGATTTTCTAAACTTTCGTTGAACACGTTCAATTGATTCAGAATCACCCCTTTTTCGTAGAAGAATTGATTCATATTTTCGGCTGTCGTTTCGCGTGGGCATCTCAATATTACAGCCCCCTCGAGTTCCTTGTACATTGAAATATTCGAATCGTTCGCTACCACTTTCATCAGATTTGGCAGATCCGCCGCTCCTACTTTGATCAAACGAACATCTCGGTTTCCGATCAATTCATCAATTGTAGAAACTTGTAATAATTCTCCTTTACGAAGAATGGCGCAGTGGGTGCACATTTTTTGAATTTCGTCGAGAATGTGCGAGGCGATCACGATTGTTTTTCCGCTCTTGCCAATTCGGATAATGAGTTCTCTAATTTCGGCAATTCCTTGTGGATCGAGTCCGTTTGTAGGTTCGTCGAGCACGAGTACCTCTGGATCACAAAGCAAGGCAGATCCAATTGCGAGTCGTTGCTTCATTCCGAGCGAATACGTGCTGAATTTAGAATCCTTTCGATCGTAGAGTCCAACAGTTTTGAGAACGTTCGTGATGGCACCATCTGGATAATCAATTCCTTTGATCTTTGCAACCACTTCTAAATTTTGCCAGGCGGTGAGGTATGGATAAAAATTCGGGGTTTCCAAGAGCGCTCCGATACGTCTTCTGTTCTCATCCGCTTGTCCATTTCCGAACCATGAAAAATCCCCTTTCGACGGACGAATAACACCCATCAACATACCAAGGGTTGTCGTTTTCCCGCTTCCGTTGGGACCGAGTAGTCCGAAAACCATTTGTCGTTCGACGTCAAAACTGACATTGATAACAGCAGGAAAGCTCTTGTAATTTTTCGAAAGACCTGTTATACTCAATACTTTTTCAGCCACAGTTGTATTTTTAGTCGAAGATAGTATTGCGAAAGGAATTA
>CALFOS010000175.1 GCA_937919725.1 uncultured Fluviicola sp.
AAGGCGTAATCCACGCGCAAAATCTCTTTCTCTTTCCCGTCCACATACGCTTTCCAGCCATCATTGTAGTACATTTCTGAAAAGACGATCAATTGCTTTCCTTTCACATCCGCCGAATAGTTGATTTGATTCGGAGCGTATTTCGTCATGGACACGTTTCCGTCTTTCGAGAATTTCTTCTGAGTCAATTTTTTCGCTTCAGAATCCAACATCACTACTTCATTCGATGGGTTGAACTGACTTTTTAGCGTAATTGTCACCAATGATTGGAATGAACGAGTTGTGTCATTCTCAAGTGTTTGAATTGGCACTAACTCCGCTTGACCTTTCGTGTCAATTACAAAAGCTGCTGTTTGTCCAACTTGCAATCCGTTCGTGAGTTTCACTTCCAAGGTGTCTTGAACATTTCGTTGCGTCGCTGGATCCAATTTATCAATCACGTACTGCAATTTTTCCTGCCCGTAAACACTTGCTGTCTTTTTCGTTTCGCGATTGACCAAGAACGTTCCACTACCCGTGTTTTTTAGGTCGAATTTACTTCCGAGCGCACGTATTTCATCATTTGCAGTAGCTTTCGCTTTCACTTCTGAAACTAACCACGCATTTCCAAGTGCCGTACTATTCGGTCTCAGTTGACCTTGTTGGATCACGTATTTCACGTTCAACATATCCAGTACCTTATTATTCATTGAATACATGTGGAATTCGGCCAAATTCTGGAAGGTTCTCAATTTTGCACCGTGGTAACCACCAATGGATTTGTGGTAATATGAAGCGCGAGAGCTCCCAAATCCACCATCCGTATCAAATACGCGGTAGTTGGTGTTCGCATTCAACGCAGCAAATTTGTATGCATCCTCCACTCGAGTTTGGTATTTACGAGAATATTCCATTTCACGTGCTTTGGCTGCACCTTTTTTCGATCCGGAATCTACAATTCCTTGCAAACGAGGGTTTTGTTGAAGTTCATTCGCAAGAATAGCATAGTCTGCTTCGGTTGCGGCAATCGGATAGGCGCGTTCTTGCTCAGGCACCCAATGTACATAGGTTCCGTCGCGTTTTTCCATCGATCCGATGTAGTTGGTGTCAACTGGTATAAAGTCGATCAACATCAAAACGGCCAAACCACCTGCAATGGCAATCGACGGGATGGAAGTGTAAAAGAACAGTGCCAAAATTCCAATTCCGAAAAAAGTGATCAATATCGAACGTGTGGTAGAGCTCGCGTAAACATCTCCTCGAAATTTCTTGATCGCATCAAAGCCCTTTAGATTGTTGGCAACCTTGGCATCTACAAATTCATTGAGTTGATTTGGATCGTTCAGGTTAATTCCACGTTGTTCTTGCAATCCTTGAATTTGCCCTGGCGCGAGTTGTGACAATTGTCCCATTATTTGAGAGGCAATTACTTCTTCGTCGTTGGCTTCTATTTCCGCTTTCGATGCATAAGTAGAGTCGATCCCAATTACTTTCAAACCACATAGGAAGACGAAAAAGACACCCGAAACGATGAGAAATTTCTTTCCTTCCGATTTCAATGCTTCACGTTCAACGAATAATTTTTGCAACAACATCACCGCTAAAACAGGAATGGTAAGTTCGATCAGTACGAGGATAATTGTTACCGTTCTGAAACTTGCGTACAACGGAACATTTTCGATAAAAAAGTCGGTGAGTCCCATGAAATGTTTCCCCCACGATAGCATCAGTGCGAGAATAGACACGCCCAGGTAAACCCATTTGATGCGATCTTTCAAGAAAACCATTCCTAGCAAGGCTAAAAACACAGTAAGTACTCCGAGGTAAACCGGACCGGAAGTGATAGCCTGTTCTCCCCAGTACAAGCGATTTCCGAGGATTGCTCCACGTTCTTCATTTGTGTAGTCGCCATCTTCCACCATTTGTGCAAAATTCGATTCGGCGATTGGCTTGCTGTTGTGCGATCCTTTTACGTAAGGCGAAACGAAGGTGAATGATTCATCGATTCCGTAGCTCCAGTTAGTGATGTAATCTTTGTCCAAACCTTCCGTGGCTTTGGCACTAGATCCGTCCGCGGCAATCGTGAGGTCGTTCGCACCTCTAATGGTGTGTTTCGAATAATCGTTGGTCATGGAGATACTTCCATAATTTACCATCAATGCGATCAAATATCCCACAAACACTCCACCTGTTGCAAAAGCGAAGTTCTTGACGGTTTTTTTCTTGAATGCATCGATCGCAAAGTAAATTCCCAAACCAAGCAAAAGGATGATCAAGTAATAGGTAACCTGGTAATGGTTTGTCGCCAATTCGAAGGCCATAAATAGCGCTGAGAGCACGGCTCCCCATTTCCAATTTCGCTGAAATGCATAAATAAAAGCACCGAGGACAGCTGGCAAGAAAGCCACCGCCAAAGCCTTAGAATTGTGTCCAGCCTGCAGAATCACAATCTCGTAACTCGCAAAAGCGAAAGCAATCGCACCAATCAACCCGATAATGGGTTTAATCCGCATGAAAAGTGCGAAAATGTAGAAACTAATTAAGTGCAGGAGAAAAATTCCCGCAGGCGATGGAAACCAAGTCAAGAAACCACGAGTGATAGAAGAAAAAACGTTTCCTCCGTATAACACCGAGATTTGCGTAGCTGGCATTCCTCCAAACATCGAATTTGTCCACAAGGGTTCTTCGCCAGTATCTTCGCGAAAATGTTGAATTTCATTGGACATACCTTTGAATTGCTCGATATCGTGTTGCTCGAGTCCGTAATCATCGAATTGCGGCGCAAAATACATACGCGCAATGATGAAAAAGACTACGATCACTGCAAAATGCATCCAATGTTTTGAGAAAAATGACTTAATTCCGTCCATATCTTAGGTTTCTTTTAATAGCAGCTAAAAATAATCAAAATGTCCTAGTAGACACGTTCTTTTTACGATTTGTCGCGCTCTTCCTTGTTCAAATTTTACCGATGTAAAGAGTGAAGTCAATCGCTTAATTCTTCGAAATCGACATCTTCCACGTCGTTTGAAGTGCGATTTCCCTTATCAATTATCGTAGTTTTTCCAAGATTTCGATTCGTTCGTTCGCGTTCTGCTTTCAATTTGCGCTCCCGTTCGTTCAGTTCGTCCTGCTCCGCCAAATTCCGCTTTGCATTCATCAATTGCCCGATGAATCGCAGAATCACGATTGCCCCAATAACAATAACTACAGTACGAATGAGACCTGTAAAACTCGCTTCAACCATCAATTATTTCGATAAATGCATGTTTCGTTCCGAGTAGATCTTTCTGAAAAATGGATCGCGCAAGTCTTTGATAAATCGAATTGCCTCTCCCGTAGATTTCATCTCAGGTCCGAGCTCTTTTTTCACGTCAGGGAATTTTTCGTAGGAGAAAACCGGAATTTTCACTGCGTATCCTTCTCTCTTCGGATTGAAAGTAAAATCTTTTACCTTGTTCTGACCGAGCATAATTTTTGTAGCGTAGTTCACGTAAGGCTCGTCGTATGCTTTCGCGATGAACGGCACGGTGCGTGAAGCACGAGGATTGGCCTCAATGACATAAACAATATCATTTTTGATGGCAAATTGAATGTTCATCAATCCAACGGTTTTTAATTCCACCGCAATTTTTGTAGTGATATCGATGATTTGTTGCATCACGAAATCGCCCAAATTGTAGGGAGGAAGCACCGCGTATGAGTCGCCCGAGTGAATTCCTGCCGGTTCAATGTGTTGCATGACACCAATGATATACACGTCTTTTCCATCGCAAATGGCATCCGCCTCCGCCTCAATTGCTCCACCCAAAAAGTGATCCAAGAGAATTTGATTGTCGCCCATTTCGCGCAAAATATCCACTACGTGGTGCTCGAGTTCTTCGTTGTTGATCACGATTTTCATCTTTTGTCCACCTAGAACATAAGACGGACGAACCAACAAAGGATAACCGAGTTCAGCCGCAATTTCCAATGCTTGTTCAGCATCTTTCACTACACCATATTTCGGGAAAGGAATGTTGTTTTTTTCGAGGAGTTTAGAAAAACGACCACGATCTTCAGCTAAATCGAGAGCTTCGAAGCTTGTTCCGAAGATTTTGATTCCGTAGCGTTCCAACTTTTCGGCTAGTTTGAGTGCAGTTTGTCCACCCAACTGAACGATCACCCCTTCTGGTTTTTCGTGTTTGATAATGTCGTAGATGTGCTCCCAGAATACGGGCTCGAAGTACAATTTATCCGCAGTATCGAAATCCGTCGAAACAGTTTCAGGATTACAGTTGATCATGATTGTTTCGTAGCCACATTCTTTGGCGGCAAGCACACCATGCACACAACTGTAATCGAATTCAATTCCCTGACCAATTCTGTTTGGACCAGAACCAAGAACGACTACTTTTTTCTTGTCAGAAACAACGCTTTCATTTTCGTATTCGAAGGTGGAATAATAATAAGGTGTGAGTGCTTCAAACTCGGCAGCGCAGGTGTCAACCAATTTGTAGACGCGATTTATTCCAAATTCCTCGCGTTTTTTGTACACTTCCGACTCCAAGCAGCGCAACAAGTGGGCAACCTGACGATCGGCGTACCCTTTTTGCTTCGCTTCGAACAACAGATCTTTTGGAATGCTTCCGAGGTGATGCTTTTCAATCTTCCGTTCCAGCTTAATCAAATCCTCGATTTGCTTGAGAAACCAGATATCAATTTTCGTTTTTTCAACGATCGTTTTGAAAGGAATTCCGCGTTTGATCGCATCGTAGATATGAAACAATCGGTTCCAACTTGGATGTTCTAAACTGTGTAAAATTTCATCTTGATCCGTCAATTCTCGTCCATCAGCTCCCAAGCCATTTCGGTTAATCTCGAGCGATTGACATGCTTTTTGGAGCGCTTCTTGGAACGATCGTCCAATTCCCATCACCTCACCAACGGATTTCATTTGGAGACCCAATTCGCGGTTTGTTCCTGGGAATTTATTGAAATTCCAACGCGGTATTTTTACAACAACGTAATCGAGCGTTGGTTCGAAAAGCGCAGAAGTTGTTTTAGTAATTTGATTTTGGAGCTCGTCCAAGTGATAGCCAATTGCCAATTTTGCAGCAATTTTTGCAATTGGATAACCCGTTGCTTTAGAAGCCAAAGCAGACGATCGAGACACACGTGGATTGATTTCGATAGCGATGATATCTTCGTTTTCATCCGGCGAAATCGCAAATTGAACATTGCATCCACCGGCGAAATTTCCGATGGAGCGCATCATGTGAATCGCCATGTCTCGCATGCGTTGATACGTGGTATCGGAAAGTGTCATCGCTGGTGCCACCGTGATTGAATCGCCTGTGTGAATTCCAAGAGGATCGAAATTCTCAATCGAACAAATAATTACCACATTGTCGTTCGCATCGCGCAACAATTCCAACTCATATTCCTTCCAACCAAGCAAAGCCTTGTCGATCATCACTTCGTGAATCGGCGAAATTCTCAGTCCATTCTCCAATTGATTATCGAAATCTTCAGGATCATGCACAATCGCTGCTCCCGCTCCACCTAGCGTATACGAAGCACGCACGCACAATGGAAAACCAAATTCCTGCGCAATTTCTTTTCCTTGTAAGAAGGATTTTGCTGCTTTTTGAGGCGCCATTGGAACTCCAATTTCTTCCATCAAATTTCGGAAAGCTTCACGATTTTCAGTGATTTCGATGGCAGCGATGTCTACGCCAACCATTTTCACTCCATATTCCTCCCAAATTCCCAATTCCTCGCACTTTATCGCCAGGTTGAGAGCTGTTTGCCCACCCATTGTTGGCAAAACAACATCTATTTTATGCTTTTCGAGAATCTCAACGATACTCTCTGGCTCCAAAGGTTTCAGGTAAACATTGTCCGCTACAACCTTGTCGGTCATAATGGTTGCAGGATTAGAATTGATGAGTGTCACCTCAATCCCCTCTTCTCTCAACGAGCGAGCAGCTTGAGATCCAGCATAATCAAATTCACAGGCTTGTCCAATTACAATCGGTCCGCTCCCGATAATCAATACGGACTTGATGGAATTATTTTTCGGCATTTTATGCGCTTTAAGAGTTCAAAATGCATCAATATTGACACCATTTCGAGAGCAAATTTAGCTAAAAATTGGTGGCTTACTAAAACGATTTTTAATATGTTTTGAACAATCAACGTTGATAAATTGCTTGGAAGTAAAAATGAATCCGCGCAAGTTTTTTTTTTTGAATCAACTTATTTCTTATAAAAAACGGCGTTCAGACCTATTCTTTCGCGCGAATCTATTATTTTCGTGTTCTATCCGATTGAAAGAGATGCAAGAAATATTATCGAGTCGAGAAATTAAACAAAAAACGGAGCGTTTGGCTCACCAACTTATCGAAAACACCTTCGATGAAGCGCGGGTTTTTATCGGTGGAATTGAAGGAAACGGAATTATTTTTGCTGAGTCACTCGCGTGCATTATGCGTCAACACACGGAAAGTGAAATCGTGGTTTTTTCCATTAAAGTGAATAAAAGCGAGCCATGGTCGGAACCCATTCTACTTTCAGCAGACAAGAAACAGTTGAAAGATTCTTACATCATTTTGGTAGATGATGTGTTCAACTCTGGGAAAACGATGCAATTTGCACTTGTCGAAATTTTACAATTTCCCACCAAAGCGATCAAAACGGTGGCGCTCGTTGACAGAAAACACCGACGCTTTCCGATCAATGCTAATTTCGTTGGACTCAGCCTCTCAACTACCTTGAAAGAACGCGTGGAAATAGACCTAACACCAGGCAAGGAAAAAGCGTATTTGGTATGATAGATCGCGTGACAGAATCGGCATCGAATCATGAAAATTTGGAACACAAATCGACCTTGGAATTGCTCACGGGCATGAACAAAGAAGACAAAACCGTTCCTCATGCCATCGAGAAAATACTAACAAGCATTGAATCATTTGTCGACGCTTGCTACGCGCGAATGAAAACCGGTGGGCGATTATTTTACATCGGCGCAGGAACCAGTGGACGCCTGGGAATTGTAGACGCGAGCGAATGTCCACCAACGTTTGGCGTAGATCACGGCGTAGTTGTAGGATTGATGGCAGGCGGCGATAAAGCGATGCGAAAAGCAGTAGAATTTGCTGAAGACGATACCGAACAAGGATGGAAAGATTTGCTCGAACATTCCATCAACTCAAATGATACATTAATAGGTATCGCGGCATCAGGAACAACACCTTATGTGCTTGGCGCGATAAAAACGGCGAACGAAAACGGTGTTCTCACTG
>CALFOS010000176.1 GCA_937919725.1 uncultured Fluviicola sp.
GACATTGATGAATTGATGGCACAAAGTCCGAAAATCGATACTATTGTTCTCGGGTGTACGCATTATCCAATGGTGAAGGACTACATAGAATCCATTGTAGGGCCGAAGGTGAATGTAATTGCTCAAGGAAAAATTATTGCGGAAAGCCTCGTTGACTACCTCCTTCGGCATCCTGAAATTGATGAGCGATGCTCAAAAAATGGAAAAGTGGCGTATTTGACCTCCGAGACCAGTACCGAATTTGATCGAAAGGCAAGCGTTTTCGTGAAGGGAGAGGTGAAATCAAGTCATGTTTCGTTACAGTAAAGATACAATACAGACGAATACGTTTGTATTTTAACAAACCAAGGCCTCGTGCAACTAGATCATCAGATTGCACGTCTGTCAAACGAATGTAAAAGCATATTAATGTATCATTATATAAGCTGAACACACGACAATTAGAATGTAACCAGATGAAAAAATTACTGCTTTCAGGTTTTCTTTTATTCTCCCTTATCGGCGCAGCAATGAACGAATCACGTAACTATAGCATTGTACCAGTTGATGGAATCGAAGTGTCCGAGAATTGGACAGAATACACAACCGTTGATGGAATCAAAATCGAATACAAAATGACGCTTTGCGGAGGCGAAAAAATGCGCGCTCAAAACCAGTTGTTGTTCAGATTTACGAATACCACGGATCAAGAGTTGACGATTTCTTGGATTACTAAAGAATTCAGAAATGGTGAATGCTGGAACTGTAATCGTTTGGACAATCCTGAATATGCGCACTCGCTAACGATTGCAGGTGGACAAGTGCTTGCTGGCGACGGAACATCTCAAGAAAACAATGACCTGTTTATCTTCGGGAATTTTATTATACACGTTCATGGAATGACCGAACAAACATTAACAAATTTTGAATTTGCAGATCTTTCAGTTCGTTAATTTCAGTGCACTCACTTAGTTATGAAAATATTTGAAATAGTATTCGGTGCGCTTTTGATCATATCAATCTCTCCTGAACTTATTGCTCAATGTAACTTGACTACTACGCCAACCGCGGTTACGGTTGATTGTGGAACACCAGTTAACATTAGTGCACTTGGACTTTCTCCTACACCAGCTCTCGCAACGAACTTTGATGGTGGATCGATTGGACCGGGATGGTCGACAACGGCAATTATGCTGTATAATAATCCGTGCGGGCCTACTTTGGATGGAACACCAGGAGCTTGGTTCGGAAATGTACCACTTCCAAGAACTTTAACAACGAACGGATTTGATTTATCCTGTGGTGGTCAGGTGTGTTTCGATCTCGATTTCGCAGGAGACGATCCATGTGGAGGATGCAGCGATTGTGAAGATCCAGATTTGTTGAACGAAGGAGTTTTCTTTCGTTATTCAATCGATAATGGTGTAACGTGGGTAGATGTTTTCTACTTCCAATCGAATTCAGCCAATAATACACCGTATTACCAGTGGGGGAACTATTGTTTCATTCTTCCACCTGAGGCGTGGTCAACATCCACAAAGTTTCAGTGGGATCAACCAGCAATTTCGAGTAGCGTGAATGATCACTGGGGAATTGATAACGTAACGATTGTCCCAACCGATTGCAACTATTGGTACGATTGGGCGCATGTGCCTGGATTCCCAAACGATCCTAACCAAGTAGTGCAGCCTAACGATACAACAACTTACTACGTAACGTACACGGATGGAAATGTTGTTTGTTTGGATTCCGTAATTGTGAACGTACTTCCGTTGCAAATCAATATCGTAGGAAATCCGAATCCACTTGATTGTGGAGATTGTTCAGATTTATCTGTCGATTTCTTGAATGGTTCAAATGGTTCTATCGTTGACGATTTCGAGCCCGGAATTGATCCATTTATGTGGGGAGATATTCAAAGTGGAACCGCTTCCACCATTTGCGGGGGAGGGGCAACTGGTAACGCCCTCTACTTTAATGGAACGGGCACAAATCGATGGGCTCAAACTGTACCTGTCGACGCAACGGTGTGTTCAAATATTGACTTCTGTCTTTACATGGGGAATACGGCTTCGGGCGGAGCACCATGTGAAAATAACGAAACTGGAGATGACGTAGTATTGGAGTATTCAATCGATAATGGAACAACGTTTACCCCGGTTGCGACATACTTGCAAGCACTTTGGGATGGCGCCAACTACCAACAATGCTTCTCTCAACTGATGCCAGTAGGCGCTCAAACGCCCTCAACTATTTTCCGATGGAGACAGGCAGCGTTTTTTGCAGCGGCAGGATCCGACAACTGGAGCTTGGATAACGTAGTAGTTGCGTACGCGCCGCCAACGATTACCTACAACTGGACAACAGGACAATTAGATGATCCAGCAAGTCCTACGCCAATAGCGTGTCCTTCGTTCGACAATTTGTATACGGTATCTGTGATGAACAGTGTAACAGGTTGTAATGCTACTGATACATCTACCTTGGTTGTGAATCAATGTTCATGCTCCTTTATTGACTTCAACGGACAAGTAGTTTGTCAACCAGGTGGGGTAGTGAACGTAACGGGAACGTTCGAATATTCTTACAGTCCAACTACTGGTACTATCCAAGTAGAAGCAACAAACGGATCAGGAACGTACTCACAATCATTCAATTCTCCATTTACAGATAGTACGCTATTCAACTACGCAATCAACGGAATTCCGAATGATGGATCCACGATTACGATGTACATTTACTTCTCAGATTCATTGAGTTGCAACGAAACATTCGACCTCACTCCTCCGGTTTTACCTACGGTAACTGGAATATTAGGTGGTGCAGCATATTGTATCGGTGATGTGATCACACCTGTTACAGTTAGCGTGACAGGAACGGGACCATGGACGGTTAGCTACACCTTAAATGGAACTACGGCTACCGCAACTTGGCCTACAAGTCCCGTGACATTGGGAACTGGAGCAGGAGTATACGTAGTAACGGGCGTGGCAGATCAAATTTGTTTGAACACTGGATCTGGAACGCAAACCATTACCGTAAATCTATTGCCGAACATCGGCGCTGGATTTGATCAATCACATTGTGCAGGAACAACTACACAAGTGTCTGGATCAGGCGGAACAAGCTATACGTGGAATAATGGAGTTACGAACGCTACTACCTTTACTCCGCCGGTTGGAGCAACACCCTACGCCGTAGCAGGAACAGATGTCAATGGATGTGTAAATACAGATGTACTGATTATCGTTGTAACTGCTTATCCACCTGCACCAAGCGTTGGTCCGCAAGATGGAAGCTACTGCTCTAGCAGTGATGGAATTCCACCCTTCGTAGCAACAGGTGCTGGACAAACATTCACGTGGTATTCCAACGCCTCAATGGCTACTCAGATAGCGACGGGAGCCGTTTTAGCGCCATTCATCGTGGAAGGAACGACAAATTACTTCGTAACGCAGTCCACTAATGGATGTGAAAGTCCGTCTGCGCCCATTGGAATTTTCCTCGAAAACTGTGAAGCGACCATTGTGATGCCAAACGTGTTTACACCGAACCCTGATGGAACGAACAGCTTATTCCACCCAGTATATATGGACGGAGTAACGAAAGCACACACGATAATCGTAAACCGATGGGGGAATATGGTATTCGAAACAATTGATCAAGACATCAACTGGGATGGACTTGATCAATCGGGCAAAGAAGTGGAGGAAGGAACCTACTTCTGGAAAATGACTTACTCCGATTTGAATGGCGATGAATTCGTGATCCACGGAAATGTTCAGGTCATTCGATAGTTATAGAAATTTAAAAAAAAACGTGTCTTGGTCCCGATAGCTATCGGGACCAAGACACGTTTTTTTT
>CALFOS010000177.1 GCA_937919725.1 uncultured Fluviicola sp.
CGTAGTGTAATGTAAGCTGCGTGAGATAAGGATTTATCGGTGCCGTCTCGCTCCGCTAAATTCCATGGCTTCTCCTTTTCCAAATCCGTAGCTAAAACCAAGCGTGATAAAACGACCGCGGTAGCCTCGATCATAGACATAGAAATTGGCTTGATCCGTAACGTTCACGCGAATTCGCGAAGCAAAAATGTCCCTGACGCTGAGGTTAAGAACTGCTTTTCCCTTCATGAATTTTTTTCGCACCCCAGCATCGGCAAAGAGTTGTTCCTTGACACTGCCCTGAACGGTTCGAAATCCAGATTCATAATGACCCGTTACTTCGGTTTCAAAATCTTTTGGAAGCTTCAGTCGAAGTGTCCATTTTGTGGTCCAGCGAGTTGCTGAAAAATCAATGGATCGGCCTTCAAGGTTTGCGATGCGTTGAAACCGATTTACGTTTAAGTCACCGCTCAGGATCATCCATTTCTTCATGTTCCACTTGGTGTTGAATTCTAATCCTGTGGCGTGTTTAATTCCAAGGTTGACAGGCATTGTAGTGTTGACGCCATTGCTAAAAGTGGAAATGCGCTCAATCACATCGGTCGTGTAAAGGTAGAATAACCCCGCGTTGATCGAAATTTTCCTGTGCATGTAAATCCCCTGCAACTCGTAGGAATCGGTAAACTCTGGCAACAGGTTTGGGTTTCCAGTTCGAATGTTGAAGTTGTTTCGAATGTTGAAAAACGGGTTTAAATCCCAAAGACGCGGCCGGTAAATCCTGCGCGAATAGCCAGATTGTAGAGATAAACGTTCGTTTATTTTATAGGAAACATGGGCGCTCGGAAATAGATTGGTATAGTTCAGATTGTTGGTTTGATTCGTGTTCACCAAGAGGGTGCTCAGGTCTGTGTTTTCCACCCGCAATCCCAGTTTTATTCCAAACGTATCGCCTTCATAGGAAACGGTGGAATAACCACCAAATACGTTTTGGTTGTAGTCAAAGACGTTGGTGAGAGAGGCGTCATCTACCCACTTGCTTCCCACGAAATTGGAAACGGCAAAATCGTTGCTAACCTGTTGACGCACGTATTGAGCTCCCGATTCCAGTTTGAATTTTTTCTTAAAGGGCTTTGTGTAGTCTGCACTAAACGTGTAGTTAGTCTCTTGAAAATTGGTGCGGGTGCGTTGGTTTGTGGTTGGGTAGGTGTCCGAAAAGCTGTTATTCTCAAATTGAGAAGATTGATCCTTGCCAAAAAAACTACCCAAGGCACCTAGTAAAAGCGTGTGGTCTTCGTGATCTTTAAAGTCTGACTTGTACTTTAATTCGTATTGATATTTTGGGTTGATGGCTGAGGTTTTTTCTGTTCGTTGCCAATCCGAAACGAGGTTTTCCAGCGAATCTCTCAATTCAAAATTTGTGGTCGAAGGTTGATCTTCCACCTCCAGCGCTACACTTCCTGAGAGGGTTAAAATGTTGGTTTCGTTGATGTAATAATCGGTGCCTAAAATGAAATTATAGAACTGTTCATTTCGGTACTCTGTCCCTTGACTCGAAATCGTATTCCCAGAAATTTTGTCTTCGTTTATGTTTCGACTGTATTGTGGAAGCGATCGGTATCCGGCACCGAGCTGTGTGAAGAGGTTAAATTTTTCTGTTCTGCGATTTAGGCTAAATCCAAGGCTATGGTTATGCGGTAAGCCAGTATTGACGGAAATGGATCCATTTACTCCTTTCTTTTCCTCCTTTTTCAAGACGATGTTGATGATTCCAGAAGTGCCTTCTGCTTGATATTTAGCAGATGGATTGGTGATGACCTCAATTTTTTCAATCATGTCCGCGGTGATGGTTCCAAGCGCGTTGCCTTGTTCACTGGCCAAAACAGACGGCTTGCCGTTGATTAGTATTTGAACTCCTGAATTTCCCCTTAAACTGATGTCGCCTTCGATGCTCACGTTCACGGATGGAACATTGTTTAGCACCTCCATGGCGCTGGCACCTGTGCTGCTGAGGTCTTTACCGACATTGAAAACTCGTTTGTCGAGCTTAAATTCGGTGGTGGACCTTTCGGCTTCGATCTCAACTGCTTCGAGATCTAACCCTGCAGTGCTCAGCAAGATTGAGCCCAGGTTTACTTTATCGTTGATGATGGATAAACCGCAGATTCGTTTCGTTTTATAGCCCATAAAGCTGATGGCAAGACATACATCGGCTGAATCTGATTTTAGAGAAAATTTGCCATTAAAGTCGCTGGTAGTTCCAGAGATGAGGTGGTTTGTTTTCGAATCAAAGACTCCGATGGAAGCATAGGGAATAAATTCTTTGTGGAGGCTGTCCATAACTACACCGCTGATGGAGATGGGCGATGATTGACCCATCATTAAAGTAGAAAGGGTCAATGCTATGGCGAGTACAATCCAATTAAATAGGAGCGCCTCGCGAAGGTTTAAACGATTTAAAGTCAAGTTGGCAAAATTGCTTGATAAGCCTATACAATCTCAATTGGAGCAGTAATAAGTGTTAACACTACAATTACCCCAGTTAAATTGTTTTCAAAAAAATCCACAACTCTCATACAGGTAGTACTCCATAATCGCGGATGGTGACGGATGCCTCGTGCGTCCTTTGAATGTGTGATTAATTGTGACCTTCCTTACCGAATCAACGAAACGGTGCCCGATCGTTTTTCTTTTATAAGACGACCTTCTTGAATTGCTTCAAGGGTTAAATCCCAACCGTAACCCCCTAGAGAAACGGGAGAACCTTTGTAAGTTCCGTCCCAAAAATCCGTTTGATCTTTCGATTCGAATAAAATTTCTCCCCATCGGTTGTAAATCCTTAATGTCATGGAAACGACTCGGCAATCAATGGATATTTTGAATAAATCATTGATGCTATTGGTGCCTGGTGTGAACGCATTTGGAACATAAACCGAACATTCGCACCGTTCAATGTTGATCGTGTCACGGTCAATTCCGCAGATGTGTGTCGCGGC
>CALFOS010000178.1 GCA_937919725.1 uncultured Fluviicola sp.
TGCTGTTGTTCGTATTGGTAATCAAATAATCGTCCAAGCCCTTCTCCTTGGCAGAAATAGCTGCAAGCACGTACACCAATCCATTTTTTGTTTTGTAGTTGGCGAGAGCGTTGTTCTGTTTTTTATACTCGGTATACACATCTACTTCTTTCCCTTTTGGGTTGAGCTTGTAGTGATTGTTCTCGATTGGATACACTTCGATCAGGTATTCCACTTCATTCGACTCTGGCGCATACGTTCCGCCAATGGATCGATCGATGGAAATTCGGCATTTTCCTCCATTCAGAATGCCCGTTTTTTGGATCAGTTCATCAATTTTCTCTTCAAAAAAAGCTTGGTCGTAGTAGCTAGGAACGCGCATTTTTAGCTTTTTAGCTCCTTCCATCATTCGTCCATGGTGAATCTCGAGGTTGATCGCCTTCCCATCCATAATCCGGATGCTTTCAAAAATTCCATCTCCGTACAAATGCGCACGACTTCCTGCACGAATCGTATACGAATCGCCTGAAAGCACTTCACCATTGTTGTTTACAAAATTTATCATTTACCCGAAAAACAAGGCAAGGAATTCACTGCCCTTGCTGCTACTAATCAATAATACATACAAAATACCGAATATCGCACCACCAATGTGGGCGTCGTGTGCTATTCCCGAATTTCCGCGTTTGTCCATGATGAACTCAAAAAGCAAATAAAGCGGACCAAAAATATATGCAGGAATGCCAACTGGAATAAAGAGCAGGTACACTTCTATTGTTGGATTCCATAGAATTGCTGCAAAAATGATCGCTGAAACCGCACCTGAAGCTCCCAAAGATCGATACGAAGGATTGTTTCGATGTCGAATAAACGGAATGATCCCAGCAAATACACCACCAAGAATAAAAACCAACGCGAAGTGAACTTGTCCCATCCAAAAACCATAGGATTGAATCAATCCATCGTCAAAAATGAACTGCTTTGTTAGATCATTGTTGGCCGTGTAGATACCCGCCTCCATGCTAATGAATCCTGTCCCCAGATAATATAGTGCGATTCCATTAAACAATAGGTGCATCCAATCTGCATGAATCAACATGTGGCTCACAATGCGGTAATACTGCTTATCCCGATCAACCAAATAAGGAATAAACATCATCTTTTGCTTAAAATCAGGTTCGCCAAAAGCTTTAATTGACACGCCTACAATCACTAAAATGAAAAGAATCAGTATATTGAACTCCATTATTTGAACTAAAGTTAAAAAAGAATGTATACGAATGTAATAAAATATCATCAGTATATGAAGACCGGCTTTTCTCCTTTTCTTGCAATTATTTTACTCACCATGTTGCTGTATGGATGTGGAAATTCTGACAACTCCCTGAATGAAAAGACATTTGAGATGCAGGATATCTCGGCACAAGAAAAAATTAAGCAGGCACTCGCTCCCGAATATTTAGAAAAATTGGGGCTTTCGCCTGAGGACCAGG
>CALFOS010000179.1 GCA_937919725.1 uncultured Fluviicola sp.
TACGCGTATTTGAAATTGCTAAAAGCAGACATCGAAGCGGCGATGGCCAATGAAAAAGGCAACAAGGATCTCGCTGTGGTCATCACGATTCACTCCAACAAACATGCAACAATCATCATGGGCGCACGACCAGCACTTAAGGCTTCCAATTATTCAGCTTTGGAGAAGAAAATGGCAACGCATGTTTCACCTCAAACGAAGTTTAGTGAATATTCGCTTATGTTTCGCGTGACAATAAACGAAGGTTGTGGCTGCGAAGATAGATTCACGCCAGACCTCGTGATGCCGTACACCGCAAAAATGATCAATTTCAATTCCCTGAGTCTCGTTGATAAACAAGCCGAAATTCAACAGTGGATTAAATCGGATGTACTTCCATTGATTGTACACTACGAATCGAACGTGGACACTGTTTACTTAGGAGTTTTGGCCATGGGAAGCGAACTCAACAATCACGCGTACCTCGGAAAAGAGGTGAAAAACCTCACCGATTTCAATCCAAATTATTGGCGCGCAACCATGGAAATGAGTTTGGGAAATCAACTGATTCCCTTTACAAAGGTGTGTTTGCTCCTCGCCAACGGTCAATTTGATGAGGCCAACCGATTGCTTTACGTAATCAACTTTTTCTACGACGACAAAACGCTTCCGGCAAAGTTCGATCGAGAAATCAACGACAAACTTCAATCCTTTTTCGATCAACTCGGAATAGAAATCCAGAAGGGAATTGCTCTCCACGACAAAGGAAAATATGCTGAGGCGATGGAGCATTACGATACATTGTTGAAGAACTTCCCTAACTCTGCTTGGTTGAATTACGAAATGTATTTCTCCCGCTCCGCGATCTCTGGCGATCTTGATGTATCTGGCGAAGATTGGAAAGATGCGCAAAAAACGATCTACGCATGCGATCCGATGTACCCGATTAACCCTCAAGCAAAATCTGGGAAAGAAGGATATTTACTCTTTCGCAGACGAGAAATTTCTGACTTATTTTCTTCCGCCGAAAGTGTTCGCGCAGACATCGTCACCTACGCCGATATTGCCCTCGATTTGGAAAACTACTCCTTCGCTGGACAAATTTACTGGCTCGTTTTCTCACACCTCAAGGAAGAAGATTTCGCTGAAAGAAACATCTTGGCACATTACCTCTACTGCCTTGATAAATTAGGTGACACATCCAATATCGAAAACTTTGATGGCGACTATCAGGCAGAATTCGCTCAAATTGAAGCCGAGCGAATTGCACTCATGAAAAACAGCGAGATGTACAAGGCCTTTTCGAAGGAAGAGTGAGGCTTTGATGAATAAAACTTCCGCCCGAAAGCGACTCGTTTTTGAATTTACCTATTTAGATATTGTATGATTGACAATAAATCAATAACTTCGTTGAATCCATCTCAATTCTATGAAAAGAAGCGTACTTATTACTTTATTACTTTTGGCGCAATCTTCCGTATTTGCGCAGAGCCTATTTCAACTCAACGAAAAAACGGAAAAAGAAATTGACGAAATCATTGCTGAGCTTACCTTGGTTCAAAAAGTAGGTCAAACCTGTCAAATTACCTTAGATGCGATCCTAGCGCGCGACGAAGCTGGAAATTTACTCGAACCCATTCAATTTGATCCCGCGAAATTTAACGAAGCCTTATGCGATTATGGCGTTGGGTCGATTTTGAACGTCAGCTCACACACCCTCACCCTCGAAGAGTGGAATGGACTGCTTCCGAAAGTGAACAACGCGTTTCTCAACAAAAAAATTCCCGTTCCTATTATATATGGTATCGACGCGATTCATGGCGTGAACTATACCGTTGGGGCGACACTTTTTCCTCAAGAAATTGGACTTGCAGCAACGTGGAATAACGAATTGGCGCTACGTTTTGGTGAAATTACCGCCTACGAAATGCGAAAAACCGGATTGCGCTGGAATTTTTCTCCCGTCCTCGATTTGGGCCGTCAACCACTTTGGTCGCGCTACTTCGAAACCTTAGGCGAAGATCCGTATTTGGCTGGACAATTGAGCGAACAGATTATCCTCGGATACCAAGGAAAAACAGGCAGTTACCTCGACAATTATCACGTAGCAGCTTGCTTGAAACATTTCGTTGGATACAGCATGCCTCAATCAGGACGCGATAGAACTCCCGCTTGGATTCCGAAAAAATTCATGACCGAACTGTATTTGCCACCCTTCAAAAAAGCGATTGATGCTGGCGCGATGACCTTAATGATCAACAGCGGCGATTTGAACGCCGTTCCCGGTCATGCGAACAAAGCACTCCTCACCGATTTACTCAAAGACCAATGGGGATTCCAAGGATTCACCGTTTCCGATTGGGAAGATTTTATCATGCTCGAAACCGTGCACGATTTAGCAAATTCACCAAGTGAAGCAATTGCCATGGCGATCAATGCTGGAGTAGACATGAGTATGGTTCCGAACGCGCCTCAGTACAAAACCTATTGCGAATTATTGGTGACATGCGTTGAAAATGGCGATGTGAGCATAGAACGATTGAACGATGCCGTGCGACGCATTTTGCGGGTGAAAATGGCGACTGGACTCTACGACAAGAAAACCTACAAAGAAACAGATTACCCGCTTTTCGCGAGCGAAGAGTTCAAAAAATCAGCTAAGCAATCAGCTTTGGAATCAATTACTCTACTTAAAAATGAAGAGAACATTCTACCACTTGCTAAAAATACGCGCGTACTAGTGGCTGGACCAACATCCAATAATTTGACTTACATCAACGGCGCTTGGACGCATACATGGCAAGGAGTAGACACGAGCTATAACACAAAAGACTGCGAAACGATTCACTCCGCAATTGCGGAAAAAGTAGGCGCACAAAACTGTGAATTCGCACAAGGCGCAAGGCTCTTTTTCACCGATGGATGGGAAGATGCAACGCTCACAGACACTGCAGATTTCAAAACGAAAGCCGCGAAAAGCGATGTGATTGTCCTCTGCATTGGTGAATTGCCAGCAACGGAAAAACCGGGCGATATTCGTTCGCTTAGAATGCTCAATGCACAAATCGAATTGGCCAAAATGGCATATCGAACGGGAAAACCTGTCGTGCTCGTCCTCGTGGAGGCACGACCGCGTGTGATTCATGAAATCGTAGACGGTGCTGAAGCAATTTTTCAAACGTATTTACCAGGAGATTATGGAGGAAGTGCACTCGCTGACTTGTTGTTTGGTGATGCCAATCCAAGCGGAAAATTGCCGTACTCCTACCCAAAATACGATGGAGTGATCGAATACTACGACCGACCAAAAAGCGTAGATCGATCTGGAAAATCGAACGCGTTTGATGCCTTCGATCCCGAATGGGAATTTGGTTTTGGAATGAGTTATACCGAATTCAGTTACAGCAATCTCAAACTAAACAAAACTGAAATGACCCAGAGCGACGAGCTTGAAATTTCTATAGACGTTACCAATTCAGGTTCGCGTGGTGGAAAAGAAGTCGTACAAGTTTACCTTTCGGATGTGAAAGCTTCGATCGTTCCTAATGGAAAACGCTTGCGTCGTTATGAGAAAATCGAGCTAAAACCAAACGAAACGAAGACAGTGAAATTCATACTTGCAAAGGCAGACCTCCAATTTTCCGATGTAGATGGAAACTGGATAATTGAACCCGGAACTTTTCAAATTGAAATAAGCGGGATAAAAAGTAATTTTGACCTTAAATAAGTTGACCAATGTATAATATTGAATTTAATAATTTCTTCACCTATTCCTTTTCTATTGACTGCGTCATTTTTGGTTTCAAGGATGGAGAAGTGAAAGTATTAACGATCAAACGATCGATGGAGCCGTTCTTGAATAGTTGGGCGATTCCTGGTGATTTAGTGTATCCTGACGAAGACCTGCAAATTGCTGCCAAGCGAATATTGACGGAATTGACGAACATCAGCAACCTCGAATTACATCAAGCTCAAACGTTTGGGAAACCGAATCGCCACCCACAAGGACGTGTAATTACGACGGCGTATTTTGCACTTGTTCGCATCGCCGATTTCAAAATTGAAGCATCTTCGTTTGCTGAAGAAGTGAAATGGATTCCTATTCACGAAGTACCCGAATTGGCATTCGATCACAAGATCATTCTCGACTCTACCTATGAATTGCTCAAGCAAAAATTGGCGTACGAACCTATTTGTTTTGACTTGTTGCCAGAAAAATTCACGCTCAACCAGATGCAACAACTGTTCGAATATGTGAACGGCGCGGAAATGGACAAAGCGAATTTCAGAAAGAAAATCAAACCCATTCCACTTATCTCACTTGGAGAAAAACAAATAAACGTGAAACATCGTCCTGCTAAGCTCTTTTCCTTCGACTCAGATAAGTACATGGAAATTGCTGATGAAGATGGATATCAATTCAAAATA
>CALFOS010000180.1 GCA_937919725.1 uncultured Fluviicola sp.
GGGAATCGATATTCCGAACCCTTCGCATTTCGCTATTTCTGGAAGTACAGGTGGGCCCGTTTCTATCCTCAACAATAAATTGCTCGCCAATTCCGATTTCTTTATGAGTGCTTTTCCTGCGGAATATGGGAACTCAACCTCTGGAGTTTTCGATTTAAAACTCAGAAATGGTAACGACAAACAACATGAGTTTACCGGTCAATTCGGGTTTTTGGGGACAGAAATCATGGCGGAAGGTCCTCTTAACAAAAGTGGTTCGGCAAGTTATTTGGCAATGGGGCGCTACTCAACCTTGAGTTTATTTAAAGCAATTGGCGTGCAAATTGGAACAGACGCCGTGCCTGTGTATGGCGACGGCGCGTTTAAACTGAATTGGCGATTGAAAAATGGAGGTGCACTTTCCCTATTCGCAATTGGTGGAGCAAGCTCGATCGATATTATCATTTCTCAACAAGACGGGGAAACTGCTGAGGTATTCGGCGAAGGCGACCGCGATCAGTATTTTGGAACGTCGATGGTGGTGTCTGGTTTGACGCTCAAAAAACCACTCAACGAAAATACGTATGTGGCAGCGACTGTTGCCTACTCTCGCGAGAACCAATATTCTCACCACGATTACTTAGCGAGATCTTACGATTCTACGTCCAACTCAATTTCGATCGATTCAATTTATCCATTGATGGGTTACCGCTTCACGATTTCGAAAGCATCGGGATTTTTCAGCATCAACCACAAAATTAACCGGGCACAAACGATCAAAGCAGGAATCAACATCGACGCATATTTCTTTGATGTTCTTGATACCGCGCTGAATGTAGCGCACACGCAGATGGTGAAACGATGGGATTATGTCGGAAACGCATTCCTCATTCAACCATTCGTGCAATGGAAATGGCGTGCAACGAAAAACATGGCTTTCACAGCAGGAATACACTCACAATACTTCACGCAAGGAAACGCAATCAGTTACGCGGAGCCACGTGTGGGTTGGAGATTGAACATGAAAGGAAACCAAGCGATTTTCGCAGGAGGAGGAATGCACAGTCAAACGCAGCCGATGTACACCTATTTCTATCACCGATTCGATACAAGTGGAAACAAAGTGTACGACAACGACAAAATGGGCTTCTCGCGGAGCTTGCATTCAGGTATTGGTTACGAAAAATCGTTTAAGAAAAGCTTGAACATAAAAACTGAAGCGTATTACCAATATGTGTACGCCGTTCCTGTAACGGTGGCGCCATCGTCCTTCTCCTTGATCAACATGGGAAGTGGATTTGCACGCTTTTTCCCGGAAAAATTGATGAACACAGGAACGGGCTACAACTATGGAATTGAGTTGACCATCCAAAAATACTTCGACAAATCTTTCTTCTTCTTGATTTCGGCAACGGCTTACGATTCGAAATACACGGGAAGCGATGGCGTTCTCAGAAATACATCGTACAACGGAACTTACATTGCCAATTTCCTCGGAGGAAAAGAATTTAGGCTGAATGCCCGCCAGTCGATCTCCATCGGCGGAAAAGTGACGGCTGCTGGAGGAAAGCGCTATGGATATGTGAACTCAGCTCAATCGAATTTGTTGAATGAAGTTATTTTCATCGATTCGGCGTTCAACGACCGACAATTCAAGGATTATTTCCGCGCCGATTTGAAAATCAACTGGAAATTGAATTCAGAAAAAGTAACGCACGAAATTGGTTTGGACTTGGTGAATATCTTAAACACTAAGAACTTGTTGAGCTTGACCTACGCGCCGAATTTGACAGATCCATCTCAAGAGCCAACAGCTGAGAAAACACAACTCGGCTTCTTGCCAATTTTCTACTACCGAATTGATTTTAAAGTGGCAGGGAGGAAATAGATGAAAGTTGGATTGATCTTGCTGCTCTTTGTCATCGACACAAATTTTTCGTTTGCGCAGGGTTTGTATGATTATTACAAGCACCAAGCTGCTTACTGAACCGAGCGTTTGCATACAAAGAACTCGGAAAAGCGAAAGAAATGTGTGAAGACTATTGGACCATTCGTTACGACCCATACACAGGAGTGCAGAGGCTTTGCCAGGAAGAAGGTTGTGCGAAACTGCTTCAGCGTGAATTGGAGCCTCCACCAGAAGAAATAATTCGGATCGAGGAAACTAGCTCTGAACAATAGCGTTTACCAAATAGGGCAGCTGTCACAGCCATTTTTCGGCCGGATGTAAAGCAAGAAACCAAGCGTTGTATCAAAACTTCCGTATCCGTATGCATGACGCGCGAAGGAAGACGGATCATTTGGTCGCGTTCGCACGCGCACCTGATGGTTGAAGCCACCACCAAATTTCGTTTGAATGAACACGTGTCGGAAAAACTCAAAGCGTAAGGCCGCATGACCTGAAACGCCGTAACCCGACATGGAAATTGTTCGCCAACTGTGTGTTCCAGCAAAATTAAAATCATTGAATGAAAGCAATGCTCCTGCTCCTGCGCTGAGGTTGGAGGTGATTACAAATTGATCTTTCGCACCGGTAACGAGCAATCTGTCTGTGCGCATGAATTCGAAGCGCAAGTAGTTGAGCCCGTCGGAGTTTTCGTAGTGAAAAGTATTTCGATCGGTGACAATCGGAACGGCGTCGTAGATTCCCGACCAGTTGGTTACAGGATCAACTCCAGGGTCAATTTCACCACTGAGCAACACTTCGTTCTTGTCTTGAAAAATGTATTTCATGTGATCGTAACCGAAGGAAACTGCCCAATGGTTTTTGATGTAATATCCAATTCTGGCGCTGAACTGCGGAACGGTAAGGGTGGTGATATCGAAATAGGTTTTTAACTCAGCGGATGGATTGTCATGGGCTTTCGCTCCTGCTAAGGTGAAATCGTATCCGGGTCCCACAAAACGCATATCGCTTTTCGTATAGGCACTGCGGTTATATCCCCAATATCCAAAAAGTGTTCCTTGAGCGTGCGAAATTTTCTGCTTGTTTTTTTTCCAAGAGCTTTGCGCCGAAGAGCTGAATGAAGTTAGCGCCAATACTAAAATGAGAACGAGTATCTTCATTTATTTTCGTACTAAGTTAACGAATGCATCTTGCGAGATGATTTTTTCTAATCGGTAGTGAATGCTCTTATCGACGTTGTGCCATTCTACCAAACCATATCCTGTGGCGAAATAGTTCACTGATTCTCCCTCGCGTTCATCTTCCATTTTTGTAAACGGATTGAAGAGTGTTACGCGCAAATGATCGTTGAAGATGGTTGTATTTACCTTTTTTCCCATCACGTCGATGTTTTTTGTTGATCCGTATTCCCGATCAATTTCCTTGAGGAAAAGCGTAGAATCGCTGATGCCTGAAAATCGCGCAGCAAAAGAGGCTGTCGATTTCTTGTCGTTTGGGATCAATTTATTTTTGAAGAGCTCGGCTTTCGTTTGTTCCTGTCGCCTATCGACCACCATGTAATCGATGATGTCGAGACTATCCAAATTGTAGTTGAGTGCTTCGATGATGCGTCCGTCGTTGGTATAGATTTCCACCACGATGTGTTTTCCTTCGGAATCGTTGATGGCAAACACGCGGTGAAATTGTTCTTCGAGCCCGTTTACGACATCTCGGTACACGTATATTTTTGGAATGGTATCGTAGGGATAGAAAAAATCCC
>CALFOS010000181.1 GCA_937919725.1 uncultured Fluviicola sp.
TGATTACACGAGGATTGATCTTCGCTTTTCTCTACCTGCATCTTTCTAGGTTTTGGATTACAAAAATAATCATCCAAACGGACTTACGAGCGCTTATCTGATTGCCGTGCTCCTAGAAATTAGGAATTCTTGGCGTTTCGATACCCATTGGGAGAATTAGAGGCGTGTTAAAAGCTTATTGCAACGAAAATTTGAATTTGGAAATTCATAATTAGGTTTTATGACAAGGGGCGAATCAAAACTCAGAATTTCAACAAAAACTCCTGTTGATTTCGATAGTTTTCCTTATGTTTACAACACATCTTTCAGGATTTGGATGTGAATGAATCACAGCAATTCTGATAGAATTGATTGGCTAATTACCTAAATCCACTGAATAGAATTCAATATGGGAAAACTAAACTCTTACAACGATCGAATCCACCTTAGCGGTTTATGGTTTGTTTGTTCGCTATCACTCCTTATGGCATCAAATTCCTTTGCCCAAAATCAATATACGGGAATCGTTAATGACAATACAGTAAGTTCATTTTTAGCATCGTACAATCCCTCTTCCATTGTCGATTCGAAGACCAAATTCTCCGTAAGTACACATGCTAATTACTCGAAAATCAGCAACTTTAGCTCGAATAATTTCCTGATTTATGGGGGCGGAATTAAGTACATCGAGCCTAGAAATGCTGGATATATGCGAAAGCTCCTAAATTTCGACGCGTTGAATATTAAGTATGAGTTCGATCACAAAAATGCGGCGGCGTATTCATTTCGCTACAGAACATTGAAGAACATTGAAGGTGTGCCCTTGGATTGGGCAAACAATGCGGCGAAAAAATACGATGACAATTTGTTTGGAACGCAGCAAAACATGGAAGGCCTTGGATTGAACTCCCTGAGTTTTACGGAGCATAACCTCACCTACGCGCGCACGATTTTCGACAGGAGCACCTCCTTCTTAAAGGCAGGGATCTCTGTGAAAATACTCAATGGAACTGATGCTTCGTATTTCCAAGTAAGAAGTGGACAGTATAAATTCATCGATTCCATCTCTCCTCCAGTGGAACTTACCACTATTGATGCAACCCTTGGAAGTAGCAAGAACAACGATCAACTTTTTTACAAACACCGCGGACTCGGCTTCGATCTTGGCGTAACATACGAGTACCGTCCAGATTTTGAGAACCAGTATTACGAGATGGACGGCGTTAAACGCAATGTGCGCTACGACATCAATAAATACAAATGGAAAGTTTCCGCGTCCTTCACGGATTTAGGTTTTGTACGATTCATGAGCGATTCGGCGGCGTATTACGATTTCACCAACACCTTGGCTACTGCAAACGCCAATAAACTCGTGAATGTGACCTCACTCAACCTTACGAGCTTATTTCAATCGCCCTTTGAATATGTAAAAGATAGCCTCGCCTCCACGGGGACGACAGTTCCAGGAGAAAAACTTGCAAAATTCCGTATGAATCTTCCTGCTGCTTTTCATGCGAACTTCGACATGAACGTGTACAAATCATTCTTTTACGTGAGTTATAATGCTTCAGTTCCCCTTCATTTCAAGAAAGGGATGACGCAAGTTCGAGGATTTTTCATTCAAACTGTGACGCCGCGAATTGAAAAGCAAAATTGGTCCATCATGCTTCCAATTTCTCATTTTGGAAATGGAAAAATGAGTGTAGGGTTCGCTGGGAGAGTTAATTTCGTAGGATTTAGCGTCTTCGCCGGCTCCAACAACCTGGCATGGCTCTATGGTCAAAAGGCCTCTTTAAGTAGAAATTTCTTTGCTGGAGTGGCATACAGTATATTTTACAAAGTGCCCAAGGATACGGATGGCGACAAAATATCTGATGAAAAAGACGATTGTCCATTAGATCCTGGATTGGCTGAGTTTAGAGGTTGTCCAGACACAGATGGCGATGGCATCATCGATAAAGAAGATTTGTGTATCTACGATAAAGGACCGAGAAAAACCAAGGGTTGTCCAGATACGGATGGCGACGGAATTATCGACATGAATGATATGTGTCCCAACGAAAAAGGCCTCGGAATTCACTATGGTTGTCCAGATCGCGATATGGATGGTGTGATCGATGCTGCGGATAGATGTCCGGATGAACCCGGAATGGAGCTTAATAATGGATGCCCGATGAAAGTTCAGGTCTGCTGTTTGGATCAAGATGGAGATGGGATTTTGGACGCGGTAGATAAATGTCCAACGGTGCCTGGATCGGTGTACAATTCGGGATGTCCAATTGATTCGAGCAACATTAATAAAATCAACCTCCAGAAAGAAAAAGATCTGAAGGATGCGAACAATACTAAACAGCAAGTGAAAGACAATCCAACGATTGATATTCGCGATCAATTGCTCACTAGCAAGAATGAACTCGACTCGGTGCTTGCTAATAAAATGATCATCAAAGACCTTTCTGTTTATTTCGATGTGGATGAGGCAACTCTCAAGGAAAGCGAGCGATTGAAATTGGATAATCTGTTCAGTAAACTTCCAAGCAACGAACGCTACGAAATTGTGTTGATTGGCTATACCGATCGAGATGGATCACTCGATTACAATTTACTCTTATCGAAACGCAGAGCTGAAACAATTCAACGGAAATTGATTGATTTCTACAAGTTCAAGGGGGAAAACATCACCGTTTATTATTACGGCGAAACAAAATCCATACATAGTGGAGATTATACCGATGAGTTGAAACAAGCAGACCGACGTGTGGATCTTAAATTGATCAAATTGCCAAAAAACCCATAAAAATAGCTGAAGGAGAAGTGATGAAGATGGGTAACTGGAAATATCAGAATAGTGTGCGAGTGGCTTTGCTACTTGTCTATCTTGGATTCGGCAGAGTCGTTTCTGCTCAGTACATGGAGTTTGAATGGTCCGACGAATTCCGTTATTCGAATAAGAATACAGGGTTTTTCTCCAATTTTATCGGGACGGATTTCTCGAACATCTACCTGCTTCAGAGCAATATCGAGGGAACGCATCCGTACAAAAATGCCAAGCTGATGCTGGTTGCTTTGAGTAAGAATACCTTGGCAGAAGTGGGAGTTTTACCGCTGAAGGGCTTTTCCAAAAATGCTGGCCAAGCTGAAGAGTTCAAATCATTGGATTACCTGACATCGTTAGTTTCCGAAGGATCCGTTTTCGTTTTTTGGAGAAAGCTCATCAATACGGATTCCACGCGCATGGAGGAAATCTATGCACAAACATTTAAGGCAAATATAGAAGATGGTTTTAAAACTGGTTTGCCTCTCAAAAAGGTGTTTTCATTTGAACAATCCGTCGATTCACAAAAATCGGTGTTTGATCCAACCATGTGTCTCGTTCTCTCAAACCAAGCGTCGAATCTAATCGTTTTAGGATCAGAAAAGTATACGAAGGGTCAACTTGAGTTTCAGTATATCACACTGAATGCGCAACTGTCGTCATCTGCTCCAAGAAAAGTTGCCCTTCCTCAGGGTTCAGAAACGCTTCCGGGGAAGTTCACCTCGATCTACGATTTGGGAAATGATGGAGATCTTCGCATTCGGTCAACCGTTCGTTACACAATAGATGAGCTCTGGGATCTGCCGAACAAGCATGCGAAGACCTATCCTGTTTTAACGGTGTTAAACTCCGAAACTGCCCAATCTACCAGCATAAAACTTCGTGGCGAGAATAAAACAATAACGGATTTCAGTTACCACACTTCTGGAGGAAAAACAAGAGTTTTGGGCTTCTTCGGTGATTTGACCAAAGACACGACTGGAATTGATAAACAAGGGATTTTTTATTCGGACTTGGATTACCACTCGAAGGCTGAATCGAACGTGAACTATGTGTATTTCGAAAAAAGTACCTTGAACCGATTGTTTCCAAAAAGTAGAGGCCGAAAGAAAAACTCCGATGTGCCTTCCATGGAGGAATTGCTTGAAACACGTTTCGATATTGAACACATTTCAGCCATGTCAGATAGTAGTTTAGTGCTGTTCTTTACTCGGAAATACAACTCCATCGGATCTTCCAGTAGAAGTGATATGAACGGAGAAAACATTTATTTGTTCAAGCATTCTTGCGAGAAAAACAATGTTTCCGCCATCCGATTCACAAACAAGGGCGAAATCCTCTGGACAGGAAATTTGGAAAGAAGTATCACGTATGACGGCACGGACGTAGCAGATTTGAGAGTTGTAGAAAAATACGGAAAGTTCTTTGTGCTATTTGGAAATGAAATGGCAGAATTGAAGCCACCGAACAACAAGAAAAAGTTCCAACATTTGACGGAAGAATTAGAATATGCCACCTTCGATCCGACCACCGGAAGGGGGAAAAAATTTACCACTCCTGTGAATGAGCCAGACACTGAAAAAAAGGACTTACGTTACCTCGATCCCAACTCGGTTGTGGTGCTCGATGATCAATTCTATTTTCACAAACTAAAAATTCGCCAGCATCCACTTTGGACCGCCGCAAATGTATTTTTCCCCCCTAGTATTTATTACTCGGCGCTCACTGGGAATACAAAATTAGGCAAGGCCGATTTTACTTTGATGCGTGTGATGGAGGGAAAACGACCTCGAAAGAAATAATCGGATCTTCTGTCTAATCTAATTCCTGCTTCATTCGATTTCGAGCACGTGGTTCATGTTCAAATCGCAGTACTGCGAGTTCATCAGTTTCCCCATAAGGTCATTGAGAATGCTGAAGTTGAGTAAGTTTTCTTGGCACCGTTCCTCGCACTTTGTGAGATTCGGTTTCGTGCAAATTTTGTCATGGGAATTTTTCTTCGCCAAATCCCTTCAGAGTTATCTTACGTTACCTTTTTCAAGGTTGTAATTTCCAGTTTTATCGAGCTTCCCGCATTGCACTCTTTGTCAAAAAGATTTCGGGTCCATGAGAAATTGTTCTCCATTCAGTTGGACGGCCTTTACAGTTTTGGCTTGACAAATCAAATATGAACAACAAATTAGTAGCTTCAATATCCACTTTGAGTAGGAAACCTATTTTGCGTCATGTTATTCTTCTATCTCTTCTTCCTCTTCATTATCGTCGATGAAGCGATTCATGTTGATGTCGTAATACTGTGTGTTGAGTGATTTCCCCAAATCGTAGTTGGTGATTTTGATGTCGAGCAGGTTCTCGCGGTATTTCATTTCCTCTTCCAAATCAGGTAAGTTTGGGTTGAGGCAAATATCGCCGAGGTATTTCGTTTTTGAGAGGTCGCCCGAGAGCCATCTTGCGTCGCGCTTGCCGAGAACATATACTCCATACTGGTTCAATTTCCCGTAGGGATCGAAGTATTTCCACACGCCATCAGGTAATCCGTTTTTCATGTATCCTTCGCTTTGGAGGGTCCCATTGTCGTAGAAATTTCGAACAAATCCATTCATTCTATTCAGCGAATCGTAGGCTTCCCATTTGGTGTAAAGCTGGCGGATTTCGTAGTGATCGGTGTGTGCGCAATCGTACTTAGACGACATTTCAATCACGTACGCTTCATAAAGTGGATTTCCGTTCTTATCGAGGTCTGTCAACACACCCTTCGATTTGAATTTAATGGAGTCATTGATCACGATGATCGAATCTTTGTATTCTACTTCGTAGAGCAGCTCACCGTTGTAGCTATAATATTTCCAGCAGCCAGCTTTTCGCCCATCTTCCAAATCACCAATGCGCGAAATCGTGTCGTTTGGATAGTATTTGGTCATCTGGTAATCGATTCCATTCTTATTCACCAGGCTGTGTCTACCGTAATAAGGTCGTTCGAAATAATCACCGCCGAGCCCAAGTTTTGAGATCACCGCTTCCAATGATTGTGAGGTAGTGATATCCGATGGTTCGAAGTGAATGGAATCTTGCCATTTGAACAGATAGCGCACGCTCAACTCGTTTTCTTCCCAGATTTTTTCTTCTATCGGAAAGGAATATTGGAATTTTACATAGTGATATTTGAATCCGAGGGTGTCGTAAGCTTCATAATCTTCAATCGGGAGACCATCCAAGAAGAACCCACGTTTTGCCAATTTACCATTGATGTGGTAGGCTGTTGATTCGCCTTGGAGTAATCCATCTTGAAAATTCAAATTGTAGAGAAGAATTGAATCGCCTGGGCGCAGCGTGAGGTACGTCCTGATGTAACCACTGTGTGCGTCGTATTTGTAATTGGCGATGGTGGTTGCCAATTTATTGCGTTCTATACTGCGTCCGTCGAGTTGACCTTCTTTGTAATTCGACTCTTCCGTTATGCCTCCATACCACGAATAGCTTATACTTTTCCCGTCCGCTTTTCCGTTTAAGAAAGTCGTTACGTTGGATTTGAAGTAGGTCCGTTTTTCTGGGAACGAGTCACGCAGTGGGTTGTCATAATCATTTTCCATCCACGAATATTCGTTTTTCTCAAGAGGAAATGCATAATCATACGAAATCACATCACCGTTGGCTTCCCCTTTTGAGTAGGGTACTTCAATCATTTTTTTACCGAACTGATCGTATCCTGTCCACAATCCGTTAGGTTTACCATCGAGCATATATCCTTCTACTTTGGTTATTTGCGCGCTTGCGTCCTTCTTTTTTGAGAAAAACTCATCCTCTTCATCGCTGTAATAACCATTGTACAAGGGGAAAAATCCGCCGAGTGGATCGACGAAGAATTCACCGAAAATATAATTCGAAAGATCCGACTCGGTTTCGGTGGCATCAATCAGATTCATTTCTAAGGGATACTTCGTTTTTCCTGTTTTTCGGTAGTGCTTTAGGTCTTTGCTCAATTTTTTCTTCGTGTATTTTTGTTGAGGCAATGAGACGGTGAGCTCTTTTTTACTGAACTTCAATTTTTTCTTTCCAAAATTCAACTCCACTGGTCCAGTGTAGGCGTTTCCGTCTTTTTTGAGGAGGTATTCGTTGGCCACCACAAATCTATCGGGTGTTTGAATGTGACGAATTGGAATCGAGTCGGGCGTGTAATTTTCGTGAAGCGATCCAGAACTAGTTCGTTCAAGCTCCAAATTTGCAACGCGCATGAAACGTTTACCTGTCCAACTTCCGAAGTCATCGGCAAATAGTTTGTCTTCATGCATCATCTCATAATTGGTCACGGAATATCCATCCGTTGAAAAACGTTTTTCATCGGGATAATAGGTCGCTGTGAACAATTTGGAAGAATCCGCAGCGTTCCATGAGCGGAAAAGTACGGTTGGCCCCACCATTCCTTCCTTACCCAATGTATCGTAAGCATCGTAGAAATAGTATTTGTCGTAGGCCGCCAGATAGGTTTCGAGTCCTTCAATTTTAAATAGTTGCGCTTCTTGATAGGTCTTCTTGACCCGCTGATAGTCGCCCAAGGAATCGTACAGAAGTTCCATGTAGATTTTTCCGCCGTAATCGTAGATGGAACGGAGAAATTGATTCGAATCTGGCACTTCAGTAATCACATCGTGCGCAATTCCATTGTCCCAAAAAACGGTATCTTCCATGAGAAGCTTTCCGTTCTCGAAGGTATACCGGTAGGCAAGCTGCCCGTTGTCGTAGTATGTTTCGAGCGTGCCAGCGTATAAGGGTCTCGCTCCTATGCTGTCCAATAATTTTCCACGCGGAAAATATTTTCCGGAAACAGGATCATACCCCCGTGCTCTGAATTCTTCGTACCCATATTCCTCGGCGTAGTACTCTTCTTCATAGTACATCTCATCCTCGTACTCATCCTCGTAGTAATCCATGTCGTATGGAGCGCCTTCCACTTCCTCATCGAGTTCCAGATTCTCTTCCACTTCGAAGGCAATTTGGTACATGCGGGTCGGAAGTTCGGGAAGGGAATAGCGTGAATAGAAGTTGAATTCATCCGATTCGGAATCGTAGGTTCGGGCATGACCTTTTCGGATCCAAATTGGGTGCACGACGAGTTCCGCATCCGATTCGTAGGTAAATTGACTCGTGATCAACTCATTTTCCCGAACAGGGTGTCTTTTTGAGCCCAGACCGCGGTAAGCCACTTCACGGTAGGTCCATGTGCCAGATGCTTCGCCATTTTTGTGAAAGCCTTCTATTATAGGGAAGGCGGAGTTTTCGTAGGAGCGTGTCGGGCCATTTTGTGCGCCTTTTTGATACGTGACGTATTCAACCAAGGTATCGAGGTCGGGATAACCGCGGTCGATGTAGAGTTGTGCTTGTTTTTTATCGATGGAGTATTCGAGCCAACGGCGTTCAAATTTCCATTCTCCTTCTTTCACTCCGTTCACAAACCAACCGTGCTTCAGAGTGTCCCCTTTGAGATCTATCCAAGATGCTTCGCCTTCGAGCAAGTTATTCTTGATAGTGAAATAGCCCGCGACTTGCTGTGTTTTCATTTCGCAATGACCTTTTGAATCCATCATGCAAAATTCTTCGTAGAATTGAACATACCGTCCGTCGGGAATTGGGTCGAGCATGGGTGTGATGTCATTGTTCGCTTGAAACCGCTGTTGCATCAGTGGATATGGATTCTTGCGAATTGCCTTCTTAAATTTTTTCGACTTAAGGTATTTGAAATCTCTTCGACTGCCGCCTTCATCGTAATAGTCATCACCATAATTGCGCATTTCCCGCTTGAAACGACGGTATTGACGTTTGGTCGCCTCTTCCCCCATTTCCATGAGCATCATCGATTGGTAGTAGTCGAATGAGAGATCTTCATTGAGACTTGATAGTTTGAGTGCATCGTAGTACTGCGAGTGCAATCCGACCCCTACTGGGAACGGATACACAAAAAATTGCTCGCCGTTCATTTCTAGCGCGTCGATCTGTTGCGCGTACGATGTTGTTGAACTAATGCAAACGAGGAGAGTGAATAGTCTGGCGAGTTGGTTAAGTTTATTCATAATAGATGTAATCAAATGTTTCTATTTGGGTATTCTTGTCATTTTTATTCGTTCGGGCGCTCGTATGTACCACGCGCGCAGGGAGATGTTGTTTATTCATTGTAAATTTAGACTGCCGGCGCATCAAATAATGTTCCATGCTAAAGGTGGAATCGACAAACCCGATGCAATTTCCATTTTTGTTGTATTCGATGTTTCGCTTGTAATCGAATGGTTCAAGTTCAAATCGAATCTCGGTTGGGTTCAATCCTTGGTTTCCATCCGACTTCAGCGACTTTTTTGTGTAGTCGATTGCTCTCACGTCAAACTCGTTCACCCGATTGACCACGTGGAAACGCTTGAATGGCGCTGTTGGTGTTCCGTACACAATCACATCTTCAGGATTTGGACCCAAAATAGAATCCACCGAAAGTGCCCCCCAATGTCGTTCGTTCGGAAGAAAAAACAAATAATTTCCATTCTCCCGGTTGCTGTACGCCAAGAAATTAGTCGCCGATTGTGCTAGATCATACATTTGATAGCCCGTTAGTTCTTCATTCACATCGTTTGCACGTGTCATTTTCACATTCTGAAATCCATTTTCATCTTTAACGCCAGAATAACTAAAGGTAACATCACTCACCTTTTGTCCTTCGTAATATTCTTTGATTTGAACGCGTACAATTTTTCCATTCTCGTCAAATTCATAGATCCTTTCAGCCTTCAAAGCGCCCAAATCGTCCATTTCTTCGTTAAGGTTGTATATTTTTCGATGAACGGTTTTAACTCCACACGTTCGAATCAAGCTATCCTCAAACCATACGGGAAAGGACATGTTGTCTTCCGAATCTGAAAAAAAATGCTGCATTTCGAGCACAAAATCCTTGGGGGCAGCCTCTCCGCGGCGGAAAAATCGACGCTTGTCTTCCGAACATGCCAGAAAAAGCGCAGAAATAAGCAGAGAAATGATGATGCGTCCAGTCATAGAGCGTGTAAGATAAGAAGATTCTTATTCACACTAAACGCATTGTTGCATTTTGTTTCCCAACCAGTTTAATTTAACGTAATTTTGCAGGAATTAGAGACTTATGCGCCCAATTACAGACTGGTTACCGATCACCCGCGACGAACTCAAAAAACGAGGCCTCGATGAAGTGGATGTTGTGCTCATTTCTGGGGATGCGTACGTGGATCATCCTGCGTTTGGAACGGCCGTGATCGGTCGAATTATTGAAGATGAAGGATTCACTATTGCCATCATTCCTCAACCCAACTGGAAAGACGATTTGCGCGATTTCAAAAAATTCGGGAAACCAAAATATTTCTTTGGAGTGACCGCAGGGTGTATGGATTCGATGGTAAACCATTACACGGCGAACCTACGCTTGCGCTCTACCGATGCCTATACGCCCGGTGGCGAAGCAGGATTTCGACCCGATTACGCAACAAAAGTGTACTCGAATATCCTTAAAGAATTGTATCCAGACGTGCCCATTTTGATCGGTGGAATTGAAGCATCGCTCCGCCGGGTAACTCACTACGATTATTGGTCGAATAAACTCATGCCTTCGATACTTGTTGACTCCAAAGCCGACTTATTGGTCTACGGAATGGGCGATCAACCGCTTCGTGAAATGCTGCAATTGCTCAAAAAAGGTGTGCCATTCGAAAATTTGAAAACCTTGAAACAAGTGGCATTTCTTCAACCAAAATCGGAGGAATTGCCAAAAAATAAACAGTGGGAAACCGTTGAAATGGCCAGTCATGAAGTGTGTCTGGAGGATAAAATTAAGTACGCATCCAACTTTAAAATTGTTGAAGTTGAATCAAATAAATGGGCAGCGAATCGAATTACGCAAGAAGTTGGCGATCACATTTTGGTGATCAATCCGCCGTACAAAACGATGGAGGAAAAAGAAATTGATCGATCGTTTGACCTTCCGTATACGCGCATGCCGCATCCGAAGTACAAAAAACGGGGCGACATTCCAGCGTATGACATGATCAAATTTTCGATCAACATGCACCGCGGATGCTTCGGAGGGTGCAGTTTTTGCACGATTTCGGCACATCAAGGTAAGTTTATCGCTTCGAGGAGTGAAGAATCAATTTTGAAAGAACTCGATAGTGTAACGGAACACCCAGATTTCAAAGGCTACATTTCCGATATCGGAGGTCCGTCGGCGAACATGTATAAGATGAAAGGCAAGGTAGAAGAAATTTGTGCTCGCTGTTCGAGTCCGAGTTGCATTCATCCTGTGATTTGTTCCAATTTGGACACTTCGCACAAGCCAATGACCGAACTCTATAAAAAAGTAGACGCGCATCCAAACGTGAAAAAAGCGTTTATCGGGTCGGGAATTCGCTACGATTTATTGGTCGACGATTTCAACAAAAACAACCACGACGGCAACCACGACGAGTACATCGAACAAGTGGTAACGCGCCACATCAGCGGACGATTGAAAGTTGCGCCCGAGCATACATCCGATGCAACCTTGCGCGTGATGCGGAAACCATCGTTCAAATACTTCCACAAATTCAAGGAGAAGTACGACGCTATTTCGGCGAAGCACAACCTCAATCAACCCTTGATTCCATACTTCATTTCCTCTCACCCAGGCTGTGCAGACGAAGACATGGCGAATTTGGCCGTGGAGACGAAAGAATTGGGATTCAAGCTCGAGCAAGTACAAGATTTTACACCAACGCCGATGACGGTGGCAACGGTCATCTATTACAGTGGTGTTCATCCCTACACCCTCAAACCGTACGATACCGTTAAGAACAAAGAAGATAAATTGAACCAACGCCGCTTCTTTTTCTGGTACAAACGTGAGAACCACGATCACATCCGTCGCACGCTCAAAAAAGCGAACCGAGCAGACATGATCGAGAAATTGATTGGCGACGCACCTGTTCACTCCTCTTCCTCACACTCTTCCTCATCCTCAGGCTCGAAACCAAAACCAACGTGGCTCGAAGAACGAAGAAGAAGTGATCGATCGCGGAAAAAGCGGAACTAAATTCAATCGCCTTTTTAAAAAAGTTTTGATTATTTTCATCTGAATTCCAACCCTTCGGAAATTCGTGTGTCTTTATACTAGATGAGAACGACTCTTGACTTACATCAACACCTGATTGATGGCTCCAAAAACGGGGACCGGAAGGCACAAAAAGCGCTTTTTGACCTCTACAATAAAGCCATGTACAATATTGGTGTGCGCCTACTGGGAAATACCGATGATGCGGCCGACATCACCCAAGAAACGTTTATTGATGTGTTTACCAAGATCGAGCAATTTCAAGGGGTTTCGACCATTGGAGCCTGGATTAAACAAATCATGATCAACAAATCGATCAATCATTTGAACCGACGGAAGGTGCACTTTTCACTGGATGAGAATGATCAGCTTGAGCAAGAAGAAACGCTCGACGACGATCGGGAACAGTTGATGTTTGAATTGAATAAATCCATTTTGACGCTCCCCGAAGGATGCAGAGTGCTTTTTACGCTGTATTATTTCGAAGGATACGACCACGAAGAAATTGCATCGATTTTAGGAATAAGCAAGTCCACGAGTAAGTCTCAACTCAGCCGGGCGAAAATGCTTTTGCGGGCAAACGTTTATCAAAAAATTGAGAAGCCGATGCGCAGCATCAAGATTTAAAATACTATAGATGAAAAACGAACAACACATCGATAATACGCAGTTCGACACCTTCGAAGCACCCGCAAATTTGTGGGAACGCATCGAAAATGGATTGGACGAGAAAAAAAATAAACGCAGAGCCATCATTTGGTGGAGAATTGCTGCTGGAATTGCGCTTTTGGGCGGACTAGGATTTGCATTGAGTTTGATGCAAGGGAACAACATCGTATCGAATAACAAATTGACATCTGAAGTGAAACTGCCCGTGATCAAAAAGGATTCGGTCAATGAAACCTCGAAGGATACTGTTCATTTAGCTGAGGATGATAAGGAACTTGAATTGAAAAAATCCTTACCCATCAATGTCGGTGCTGAATTTAAATTCGATCCGAATCAGATAAATTTAGTGATGCCATCCGCAACGGTTCAAGCACCGACTCTGGATTACAACACGTACATGTGGACGTCGCCCAACACGAATGTCACGACAATCACAAATGGAACGTATACTCTCAATGCTACTGGAGCGAGCACTACCAATCTAAGCTATGCGTCTCCTACGAGCCTGTCTATGTTCAGAACCACTACAACTACTTCGAACAGTCAAAACACACAGCAGGGTATAATTTCTGGGAGCACCAATTCAAATCGTGTCACTCCAACAACTGGCAAAGTGAACGAGGTTGACAAACGATTTAGGGGAGATATTTCTGGCGAAGGATTCGATAAGTCATCAAACTCAAGCTATGAGAATTTACAAGAGAATATTTTCAAACCGACCTCAAAAGACCCACTTTCTACCTTCAGCATCGACGTTGATGGAGCTTCATACAGCGACGTTCGTGGCGCGATTAACCGAAACACACTTCCAAATCCAGACGCAGTTCGATTGGAAGAATTTATTAACTATTTCCCTTACGAGTACCCTGAACCAAGAGGCGAACATCCGTTTTCTGTGAATACCGAATTAGCGGCTTGTCCGTGGAACCCAACGCATCAATTGTTGAAGGTTGGAATCAAGGGCGAGTCTATTGAAAAAGCACAATTACCGACCAATAACTTGGTGTTTTTACTAGATGTTTCAGGTTCGATGGCGAGCGCCGAAAAGCTTGAATTGCTGAAAAAAGGCTTTCGCATGCTCGTGAACGAACTGCGCGAAGAAGACCGTGTTGCGATTGTGGTTTATGCTGGAGCAGCTGGATTGGTGTTGCCTCCAACATCGGGCACAAACAAAGATCAAATTTTGGATGCCCTCAATCGTTTGCAAGCTGGTGGAAGCACCGCTGGCGGGCAAGGAATTGAGTTGGCGTATGCAACAGCCCAAAAACACTTCGATGCACAAGGAAACAACCGTATTATTTTGGCAACCGATGGCGATTTCAACGTGGGCGTTTCCGACAATGATGCCTTGGTGAGATTGATTGAGGAAAAAAGAAAATCGGGCGTATTTTTGACCGTTCTTGGATTCGGTCACGACAATTTTCAATCCGATAAAATGGAAAAACTGGCAAACAACGGGAACGGAAATTTCTCTTTCATCGACAATATTTTGGAAGCCAAAAAAGTACTCGTGACTGAAATGGGCGCCACACTTCAAACAATTGCCAAAGACGTGAAAATTCAAGTGGAATTCAATCCGAAGTACGTTGGAAGTTACCGCTTGTTGGGCTACGAAAACCGCATGCTCGAACACAAAGATTTTGCAAACGACACTGTCGATGCTGGAGAATTGGGCGCTGGACATACCGTGACGGCGGTCTATGAACTCATTCCTTCTGGAGTTATCGATGCGAAAGATTCCAACGACGGAACCGAATTGAAGTACTCGAAAGTTGATTTAGCTTCCAACGGAAACTATGCATCGGAACTCGCCACCATAAAATTTCGCTACAAAGAACCCGATGGAACGAAAAGTAAATTGATCGAAGTAACAATTGCGCACACAGCCGAAATGAACCCTTCAACGGATTTCCAATTTGTGCAAGCGGTGATCGAATTTGGATTGCTCCTTCGGAAATCTCAGTATGCAGGAAGATCAAGCTACGCTGACATTATCCACCTCGCAACGAATGCCTTGGGCACCGATAATTTTGGTTATCGATCTGAGTTTTTAATCCTTGTTGAAAAAGCGAAAATGTTGGCTGCTGATCCTTTGATTGAATAACAATCCAACTAGTTCTTCGAAAATTTAAACTGTGTTTTTGGACCACTCTCAAATTCCAAATTAAGCAAATAGTGACCAATCGTTAATTCGCTCACATCTACGTGCATTGTTGAAGAGGATACTTGCTCAGAAAACACTTCGCGTCCGCTGATGTCGATGATAGACAATCGAGCTTTTCCATAATCTTGATTGAGTGAAACGGTGAGATCATTCGATGTTGGATTCGGATAAACTACTGCAAAATCGTGGTTCAGTTCACCCACCGACAGAGAGTTTGCATCGAATACGTTCATCGCCATGGCTGGAATGATGTCTGTTCCAAAACCGAGCGCGAATTGGCCGCCGTCGGAGAAGATTGGGGAAACTGCTTCGAGGGTGAAATCGATCGAACGACTGTATTCGATTCCCGTGTCGAAGCCAAGGTAGATCTCCGAATTACTGGGTTGCACACAAGCCAAATATCGTTGATTATCATCGAGTTGAACAGGCGTTGGAAACTGTCCGTAGACTGGAGTATTCTGCAAATCGCTCGGGTAATAATAGTACACAAACGCAACTGGGTCTAGATAAGTAAACGCCAACGCAGCATCGTTGAGGTCGGTAAATACATCGTTCCATTCGTAGAAGCTCACAAACATTTCTTCGCCCGATAAATCGACGCCTGAATTGTAGGCTGTGACAGCGGAAAAATAGAGTCCTTCAATCGCCAAACGGCTTGCATTGGGATCTTGAAACGCTATGCACAACTCGAACGTAGCACTCCCACTCGGCCTAAAATTCGCACTTGACTTTGGTAAATTGGTGGTTGGATCGATGCTTCCGTAACCGATCAACGAATCAGAAATAACGAAATCGTAGCTCACTGAGTTATCGAAATTGGACTCATCAGGAATCCCAAGGTCAATTTGATACGTTAAGGTGTATCGTCCATCAGGATACGTTGATTGAGAATATGCTGGAATGGTGTTAATTCCGCCGGTAAACACATCGATGCTATCACCAGAATTCAGGGTATATGCAGCACTCGTTTGCGTCCAAGTTCCCGCAGGACCAGTAACTGTTGCCGTAACTGTTACATTCGATTGCGCGGATGTTCCATAGTTGTACACTTTCGTGCCGAGATCAAATCCAAATTCGGACCCGTTTTGAGCGATCATAGAAGAAGTTGCGGCAATTTTCGGCGACACTGATGATCGTGTGATGATGCCAACATCATTTGAGTAGAGTCCGAGTTTGTTTCCTAAAAAAGCAATGACATCCTCGCCCGCGTCCAATTTGGCACGTATCAAGGCGCCATCCGATTTGGAAATAAACGCAAACGGAATGGAAGTCAGTGGACCATCTGTTGTTCCTGGCACATCAATTAGTGCATCATCACGATTAACCATGATCACGCCAATTGCGCCTGCCTCTTGAGCTTTGAGCACTTTCGTTCCGTACCAGCACACATTCGCCGAAACACCATCGTATCGATAAACAAAGGCAATTTTTCCTGTGAGGTCATTCACCAAGGTTCCACACCCTTCGTTTGCAAATGGAATCCCTTGCGCGTTGATTCCCGGCGTTCCGTCATCCACAAGGATCACGGTGTCTTCAATGGCATCCAGCGGATTATTCAAGTCTGGCAAGCCCCAATCGGTGCCGTCGCCGTTACTCGTAAAATTATATCCACCAGCGATGCTAGCCGGCTCAATGACCGTGAAGGAAACTTGTCCGATGGTTGATTGAAACGCAATCGTGCACATCAGTGCGAAAATCAACTTTTTCATTCTTTGTATTTTCCAACAAGTTATCATTTTTTTCTGAATTCACCCCGATACTGAGGCTTCTGTTGAAAATAGTGTAATCAGTGAACAATTTCGTATATTTGGTACATCATAATCATGCACATATGCGTCAACTTCTACTATCAATTACAAGCATTCTTTGCGCACTTTTTTCTTTCGGACAAAGTCACACATCAGCCAAATTTCAGCCAACATACGGGAATTATTCGAACATCACGCCCGGAGTTTTAGAAGCCGTTTCGTGGTCGCATACGCGGATGAAGAAGTTAGAAAATACCGCGCCATCGTGCTCAGGACTTCCAACAGCATACGGAATTCTCGGTTTGTTCGATGATGGAAAAGGCTATTTCATTGAAAACGGGAAATACATCGCCAAGCTTTCGGGGATTTCCGTAAGCGAACAAAAAAGTTCCGTTTCTTCAGAAATAAACGCCTTTGGTTCGGCTTACCATCAACTAATGGCGACAGAAATTGCGACCGGAGGAAATAAGAACGATGGAAATAGCATTCGCAATGTATTATTGAAATTGAGTGAAATTCCCGATTCTGGAATTGTAAATCTACTCGCACGCGATATGCAAGCGTATGAAGTCTTGCGCTTCTTGAACGCTCAAGAACAAGCGATTCACTTCGAGTTTCCACAACACTCAATCTCGCTAGAGTCGGTGTTTGGAGTTGGGAATTATGCGGTTCTTTCGTCAAAGAAAATTCAATTGACCGAAACTGATATTTTATCAGATAAAGGAACTAAATACGTTCCAATCATCACTGGAGCACTCAACAAATCGATTGAATATGGGCCCGCAATCTGGAATCCAGCGCCGACATGTAATTATAGTTCACGCAATGGAATAGCGATTTCGGCGATTACGATTCATACCATTCAAGGTTCGTATGCTGGCGCGATTTCCTGGTCTCAAAACTGCACGTCCAATGTTTCGTTTCACTACGTAATTCGATCTTCGGATGGGCAAGTGACGCAAATGGTTTTAGAAGCCGAAAAAGCATGGCACGTAGGAGCGGAAAATCCTTATACAATTGGATACGAGCACGAAGGCTACGTAAATGACCCAATTTGGTATACCGAAGCGATGTATAACAGTTCGGCGGATTTGAGTCGCGACATTGTGGGCAGTGGATATGGAATCCCGCCTTTGCGAACGTATTTTGGTCCATCGAGCGCAAGCTCTCAAGTGTTGGGCGGATGCACAAAAATAAAAGGTCATCAACACTTCACGAACCAAACGCACACCGATCCTGGAATTAATTGGGATTGGGAAAAATATTACCGCTTGATCAACAACAATCCTTCTTACACAACGATCACATCCACAACAGGGAATTTTTACGATTCCGGCGGAGCGGCTGGAAATTACCAAAACGACGAGCGCAATTTGTGGTTGTTTCAGCCCACTTCGGCGCAAACGGTAACGCTCAACTTTTCGGCCTTCAATGTTGAAGTGAATTACGACTACCTATATATATATGACGGATCCACGATTGATGCTCCACTGCTTGGTGTTTACACAGGAACGAACTCTCCGGGAATTATTACTTCAACAGGAAATTCACTGGTTCTTGAGTTTAGAAGCGATTGTGGAACCACAGCAGCTGGTTGGGCAGTTACTTATTCCTCAACGACTATTGATCAAAATCCACCGACGACAAGTATTGTTAATGGATTAGCATGGCAAACGGATGATTTCACGGTTGATATCAACGATACAGATACCGAAAGTGCAATTGATCAGGGTTATTATTTGGTCGCAGAGAAAAATGTAACGGACAATGGATGGAAATCCAACGGAAACTACGGATTTACTCATGAAGACTTTGAAGATGTAAACACGACATGGACGAATCAAGTTGGGGCTTACACGATCACGAACGGTGGGTTTCTGTATCCCGATGTGAACGAACAAAACTCGAATTCGTACGCTTCAGTTTCACAAGATGCGAATAGCAAATACGTGTTCGAATGGACGCAAACCATCACCTCATCTGGAGCGAATCAAAGGGCGGGAATGCACTTTTTCTGTGATGCACCGACTTTGCCAAATCGCGGAAACTCGTATTTTGTTTTCCTACGTGAGTCGACAGACATTATCCAGATTTACAGTGTAGTGAACGACGTGTTTACTCTTCAAACAAACGATCCGTTGACGATCGTGCAGAATGTTGCTTACAACTGTAAAGCTTCTTTTGATCCAGTTACTGGCGAGATAAAAGTGTATGTGAATGGAGTTTTGGCGTCCGAATGGATTGATCCACAGCCCTTGACTTCTGGAAATTCGATCTCGGTTCGAACGGCAGGTTGCTCGGTTGTTTACGATGATATCCAAGTGTACAAATCGCGCGGTGGACAAGTTTCCATTCCAGCTGGTTTTGGCGAGTTGATGTCGATTGAAAGCGAAAATGCGACGCCAACAGGTTTGGTGAAGAGTATCGTTTTGGATGCTTCGGACAATTGGTCGACTAGTGCGAGCGAAACGTATTTGTTGGATTTCTCGGCACCG
>CALFOS010000182.1 GCA_937919725.1 uncultured Fluviicola sp.
CGTTTGTAGTTGCCCAATTCGCGTTTAGTGGTGAATTCTTTCTTCAATTTTCGCATGACTGTTACTTTGTCATCGCGACCAAACGACAAGCTCAAGGTATCCGAAACATTGCGTGTGTCGATGTGCGAAACTCCCACATACACTCCTCCGAAGTACACATTTGTAGGACCCGGTATCAATTCCAATTCTTGCCAACCGATGATGTTTGCCATCAAGAAGGCAGAACGATCCAATTTTGGAACCGTCACGTGCGAGAACGTCGCATCCAAGTCGACCTCTTTCACATCCACCATGTAGGGTTTCATATCTGAAGGACAGGAAAATGTATTTTCAATTACGAATTCTGTAGACAATTCCGAAATCTCAATCGAACGCATTTGTACATTTTGAGCGCCTACATTTTTGAGAACGTTCAATTCGCTTTGGCTATTGTCGAAATAACCCTCTTTATTAAATGATTGTTCGATACTGCCCGACTCATAGTAATTGTCGTATACACGACCGTTCGCCCAGTTGAGATCTGTAACCACTTGTTGTCGATAATCCTGCTGACTTTGAACTGGCGCATACACTTGTCTTTTCCCGTCCAACATGCCTGTAACTGCATAATTTTCATTCAAATACCAAGGACCCAAAACTGGATGCGAAGCCGACAATTGTGGGTCGGCGGTGGAAAGTGTAAGTGCTATATTTTCCCAATCGTTTCCAGTATTGTTGTAGACTTGCGCCTTGTATTTTAGGTTGATTTTTCCCGTGATATCCGTCGCCGAAAGATCGTACATGGCAGCCCAACCGCAATCGGAAACCAAATACATCAGCTCTGTGTCCATCGTGGCCGCTTGGTCCAAGTCGATGAGCACAACAACTTGATTACTTCTTTGGTTTTCATCATAATTCAACTCGACCAATTGTGCGCGCATGTCTTGTATTTCAATCGAATACAGCATTTCCGCTTTCCGCAGTTTCGACATTTCTTGGTTGATTTCCAAGGTTCGTTTACGGAAATATTCTCCCGCTTCTTTTATCTGAATAATGGTTAAATTTTGTGCATTTCCGCCCAAATCACGGTTCGTGTTCATCACCCCTTTTTCGGCGTTGTAGGCATCCATTTGGTCTTCTGTGAACTGCAATTTATCTTGAAAAATCTCCAAAGAATCCTTAAGTACAGATATCCGTGGATTGAATTGTTCGGCTGCCAAGAAATCCATTTCTGTCGAGACTGAAACCAAGCGGTAGTTTCCTATTCCTTTGAATTGAATGGATTGAGGATCGGCGTAGGCCGAAATTCCAGAAAACTTCAACTTGTTGCGACCTTTCACCAATTTCACACTTTGATTGTGTTTCATTTGTCCTGCGGTGAGGTACAATTTCACTTCGTCGATATTGGAAGTTATGTCTTGATAATGAACCGATTGACCGAAAGAAAGAAACGGACAAAGCACTAGTATGAGCAGCAATTTTTTCATGATCTTGAGATTTTTGATACAGTACAGATGAACGTAAGAGGTGTTAATTGTTTAATTATTAACGTTTTTTTATATTAATAACTTTTGTTTAGCTTTATAACACGCCACCTATAGCGGCTAAAAACGAAATCATGAAGCTAGAAATTCTCGCCGAAATTGCACAATCTGTTGGTACTCCGACCTATGTTTACGACGCTAATGTAACCATTCAGCAGTACAAAAAGTTACACCAAGCGTTTTCGCCATTGAACGTAAAACTTCATTACGCCCTAAAAGCCTTGAACAATGTAAACATTTTGCGCTTATTAAAACGCGAAGGTGCTGGACTAGATGCTGTTTCGATCCAAGAAATTCACTTAGGAATGCGCGCAGGATTCGATCCGACCAAAATAATGTACACGCCAAATTGTGTTTCTTTCGAAGAAATTCAAGAAGCAGTGGATCTTGGCGTTCACATCAACCTCGACAATTTGAGCATGCTCGAAAAATTTGGGAGCACATACGTTGATTCAGTTCCTATTTGCATTCGCTTGAATCCGCACATCATGGCAGGTGGAAACGCGAACATTTCCGTGGGGCACATCGACTCAAAATTTGGGATTTCCATTCACCAACTTCGGCACATTTGCAGAATTGTTGAACACTACAATATGTCAGTGATTGGATTGCACATGCACACAGGCAGAGACATCATCGACCCGGATGTATTCATTCGTGGAGCGGAATTGTTGTATGAGGCCGCAGAACTTTTCCCCAACCTGCGTTTCCTCGATTTTGGAAGTGGCTTCAAAATTTCTTACAAAGAAAGTGATTTGGTGACCGAAATTGAAATCATCGGAAAAAAAATCGCGGCATCGTTTCAAGCATTTTGTGAACGTGCGCATCGCGACCTAGAATTGTGGTTCGAACCGGGGAAATTTATAGTGAGTGAAGCGGAAAAATTACTGGTTACCACAAACGTGGTGAAGTAAACAACCTCAACAGTTTTTGTTGGGGTAGACAGCGGACAAAATCACCTCCTGCGCCCAATGTTCTAGAATGCTCATCACGAAATTGAGAATGTTTCGAATCCCGAAGGCAAAAAAAAGCTCTATTCTGTTGTTGGCTTAATCTGTGAAAGTGATACGCTCGGTCACGACCGTTTACTGAACGAAGTCCGAGAAGGCGATTTGTTAGCGATTTGGAACGCTGGCGCGTATGGTTTTTCGATGAGCAATCAATATAACGCTCGTTTTCGACCCGCCGAAGTGCTCATCTTCAACGGTGAAATTCGCTTAATTCGAAGAAGAGAAACCTTTGAAGATATCATTCGAACAGAAATCGAGTTGCCAGAATTATATTGGGATGCAACCGTTTCAGAACTTGTAGAAAATAATTAGATTTATCAAAAAAACGATGGCACAAGTTATAGGAATTGGCGGAATATTTTTCAAATTCAAAGATCCAAAAGCCATGCGCGAATGGTATCAGTCAGTGTTCGGTTTGGTCACCAACGACTACGGCGTATTGTTTGAATTCAACGGAAATAGTTCGCCCAAACCTGGTTATTTGCAGCTCGGAACATTCGAAGAGTCTACGAATTATTTCGGAAAAGCAGAGCAGCAATCGATGATCAACTATCGTGTAGATAACATGGTTGAATTTGAAGAAGTGCTTCGCGAAAAAAAGGTGAAAATTTTGGACGCGATGGCAGAATACAGCTACGGTAAATTCTTACACATTGAAGATCCTGAGGGAAATCAAATCGAATTGTGGGAACCGATGTCCGATGAATTTGGAAAGAGTGACGAGGGGAAGGTAGTGATGAGATAGATGAATTTAGATGATTGGATTTTTCGATTTCTGGAGCGCTTCGCTTTTGGATTTGGTCTGCATAAAGGATTGAAATACACTGATTTAACTAAATTGCGTGAATCGAGTAAGTCCAGAAATTCAACCAATCCCACGATCTAATAATCTTACTTCAAGCTCAAGAAAAAACGATCCAAATTCTCATTGTTCACCAAGTCGTCGTCGCCTAAAACTAATGCGCGCTTCACTTTGTTCTTCTCAGCCCACATGCGAAAGCTATTGATGGCAACTTGGAGTGTACCGTTAATATCGATTTTTTGAGTTGGGATGTGCTTGTGGCTGTAATGCGCGTAGATTTCACCAATATCTTTACGAATGTCTTGGTTTTCATTGATCAATAGAAATCCTTCTGGATCTTGATCATCATTGGGTTTAAATTCGTAAGAAACGACCTCTATTCCTCTTTGCTCCGCCCATTCACGCACGTAGGCAGAAAATTGTCCTATATCTTTCAAAAAAATTGCTTCAAGCATCATCCTATTCAGTATCTTTTCACTCAAACTAGCCTTAGCTCTTGTTAAGCGACGGCAAATATACGCAATTCGAAAGAATAGCGTGACCGAAAGACAACTTTCGATGGAGAATATCCAGTTCACTTGACATTTTTGGATGACTTGAACGAAAAACGAGTTGAATTACTATCTAGCTTCCGTATTCCATCAAATAGGCTTTCAAAAATGCATTGAGGTCGCCATCCAATACTGCGTCTACGTTTCCTGTTTCGTGAC
>CALFOS010000183.1 GCA_937919725.1 uncultured Fluviicola sp.
ATGGCATTTTTGGAATTCATCGCGCAAAGATAATCGAATTTTGAGGTCATATTATATATTTGGGCGAGTTGCGGGCATTTTGTACTTTTAGAATCAACTAATCTCACCATTTATGAAACAGGTCATATTCGTTAGCATCATTTTGTTGGTAATCTCAGGATGCGGGAAAGAAAAATGTGGCTCAGCTGCGTGTATCATTGATGAATGGAAATTAGTCGAGGAGCTTATCGACCCAGGTAATGGAAGCGGTACTTTTCAACCCGTTTCTAGCAATAAGAAAATCACGTTTTTTTCGAACGGTAATTACGATTCAAATGGTGTAACTTGTACGATGGAAAATCAGGCTGGGCCAAGCTCTGAAGGGACTTTTAGCTCGGCGAACGGCACACTTTCACCTGAAAGTTGTCCAAATATGGGGATCTTCTACACATTGTCGACAGACACACTGATTCTAACCTATCATTGTTTCGAAGGATGCCAACAAAAGTATTACCGGAATTGAATCAACTAAGCACCAAAGGATTTCAGATAGTTACCACTCTATGCCTTGCTTTTCTAGTGGTATCTTCATTTAGCAGCAGTGTGCGCTCTATCATCCAACCGAAGGGTATGTCAAAATTGTCGAAATCAAATAGGCTCATTTCAGTTAAACCCAATTCTATCGCCCTCAAATTCAGACTTCAATAGAGTGCACACTGCCGCTAAATATGCTTGATTCTATATATTAACAAGATCAATCAATTCTTTTGATAACACTATCGACAGAATTGATCACGTCCAACTTCAAATAACGCGTACATTTACTAAAAAACAACTAGAAATGGCAACAATAACATTAGGAGGTAATCCAATCAACACCAACGGAGAACTCCCATCTATCGGAACAAAAGCATTGGATTTCAACATGTCAGCAGTCGATTTGTCGTCTAAATCACTAAACGATTACAAAGGAACGAAGCTCATCCTGAACATTTTTCCAAGCGTTGATACAAGCACCTGTGCGACATCTGTGCGTGCGTTCAATAAAACCGCCGCTGAGTTGGATAATACGACGGTCTTGTGCATCTCTCGGGATCTCCCATTCGCGCAGAAGCGTTTTTGTGGAGCAGAAGGAATTGAAAATGTGGTGATGTTATCAGATTTCAACTTGGGACAATTCGGAAAGGAGTACGGTCTAGAAATTACTGACGGACCATTCTCAGGATTGCACTCACGTTGCATCGTTGTGATTGACGAAGACGGAAAAGTGATTCATACGGAGCAGGTCGTTGAAATAGCAGACGAACCAAATTACTCAGCTGCTTTGGCGAGTTTGAAGTAAACGATCACATAGAATCGAATTTAAGCCCTGACGCTAAACGGTCTGGGCTTTTTTTATGAAATAGCTCAAAATGTCTTGAATTGCGCAGATCTTATCGATGGAAGAGGGAGCGACAAAAAACTCATCACCATCTTGATAAACAAGTAATTTTTTGAAAATTTGAGGAGACTCCGCTCTTTCAATGGAAGCAATTACAGCGGCTGAAGTTAAGCCAGAATACAAAAATTTCTGACCACCTTTTTCCAATAAAACATTCCCACTGATCCGTGAACTTGCAGAATTGCAGCTCTTAAATAGAAAGAACACTCCAATGGCCATAGATATCACCATTATTAAGAGAATACCTCGGAATTTTGGACGACGGTTAAGGCGATGGATTTCAGTCATGTAATGAGTTTTCCGCAAGATAGTACTTTCAACAATTCCATCACCTATATCCGTGATACAAAAAAAACAGCACCGAGTTTCTCCGATGCTGTTCATTATTTATTCGCTTATAGAATTACTTCTTTTCGTCTACTTCTTCGAAGTCAACATCAGTTACCTCATCTTCTGGATTTGCTCCCGCGTCGCCTTCTGCTGCGCCAGCTTGAGCACCATCACCTGCCGCGTTGTACATGTCCTGTGATGCAGCTTGGAACAATTCGTTCAATTTGTCCATCGCTGGATTCAAGTTCCCCATGTGCTTCGCTTCAAACTCCGTTTTCAATTCTGCCAACGCATCTTCGATCGGTTGTTTTTTCTCCGCTGGAATCTTGTCTCCATACTCTTTCAATTGACGTTCCGTTTGGAAAATTAATGAATCAGCCTTGTTGATTAGATCCGCATCCTCACGCATTTTTTGATCCGCGTCAGCATTTTCTATCGCTTCTGCTTTCATTTTTTCGATCTCTGCATCAGAAAGTCCCGACGAAGATTCAATCTTAATAGACTGCTCTTTTCCTGTTCCTTTGTCTTTCGCAGAAATATGCATGATTCCGTTCGCATCAATATCGAATGTTACTTCAATTTGTGGAACTCCGCGTTGCGCTGGTGGAATGTCCGACAATTGGAAACGTCCCAAAGTCTTGTTGTCCGTAGCCATTGCGCGCTCTCCTTGCAATACGTGGATGTCAACCGATGGTTGGTTATCCGATGCTGTAGAGAATGTTTCCGATTTCTTAGTTGGAATCGTTGTGTTCGACTCAATCAATTTCGTGAATACTCCACCCATCGTCTCGATACCGAGCGACAATGGAATAACGTCTAACAAAAGAACATCTTTCACCTCTCCTGTCAAAACTCCACCCTGAATCGCTGCACCTACTGCAACCACCTCATCTGGATTCACGCCTTTCGACGGTTCTTTTCCGAAGAAGTTTTTCACGGCATCTTGAATCACTGGAATCCGAGTTGAACCTCCTACCAAAATGACTTCATCGATATCAGATGTCGAAAGTCCAGCGTTTTTGAGAGCCTTACGACATGGTGCGATTGTGCGTTCAACGATCGTTGAAATCAATTGTTCGAATTTCGCGCGTTGCAATGTGCGAACCAAGTGTTTCGGCACACCGTCTACTGGCATGATATATGGCAAGTTGATCTCTGTTGAAGTCGTTGACGACAACTCGATTTTTGCTTTCTCTGCTGCTTCTTTCAAACGTTGAAGTGCCATTGGATCTTTACGCAAGTCCAATCCTTCGTCGTTTTTAAACTCTGCTGCCAACCAAGCGATGATTGCCTCATCAACGTCATCTCCACCAAGGTGAGTATCTCCGTCAGTTGCCAATACTTCAAATACGCCATCTCCAAGCTCCAAGATCGAAACGTCATGCGTTCCTCCTCCGAAGTCAAAAACTACGATTTTTTGGTCGATTCCTTTTTTGTCCAATCCGTAAGCCAAAGCTGCTGCTGTCGGCTCATTGATAATTCGTTTGATCGTTAAACCAGCAATTTCACCCGCTTCTTTCGTTGCTTGACGTTGCGAATCGTTGAAGTATGCAGGAACTGTAACAACAGCTTCCGTTACTTCATGACCCAAATAATCTTCCGCAGTTTTCTTCATTTTTTGAAGAATCATTGCAGAAATTTCTTGCGGTGTATACAGACGATCGTCAATTTTCACACGCGGTGTATTGTTGTCTCCTTTTACTACTTCGTACGGAACACGATCGCCTTCAGCTTTCATTTCATCATACGTCGATCCCATGAATCGCTTGATAGACGAAATCGTCTTCGTTGGGTTTGTGATAGCTTGACGTTTTGCAGGATCACCTACTTTACGTTCACCACCCTCAATAAACGCTACAATAGAAGGTGTTGTTCTCTTTCCTTCCGAATTCGCGATCACCACCGGCTCACTTCCTTCCATTACTGAAACGCATGAATTGGTAGTTCCTAAGTCTATTCCAATTATTTTTCCCATTTCTTTTTCTTTTATTTCACTTAAAATTCTGAATTTCCTAAGTCAATCTTTGTGCCATCCACCGTTTATCATCGATTTATGGCAGTTTTGTCATTCCTGAGAGCCGTTCCCTGTCACGCTATGCCGAATTGACAGTCAAAATGACAGGTTCTTGACTCTTGCTAAGCCTTCTGACTTCGGCTGCGTTCTGCTAGCAGACTTTAATTGAAATCAGATCTTTGTGGGCTGAGCGTAGCCTAAGCCAAAAAAAACCTGACGATTCTTGCGAATGTCAAGGCTTAAAATTAATGCAAGTATATATTAAATCTCTTTTATAAGAACGAGCACCGCTCGTGAAGAATGAGTGCTGAGCGGGAAGCTCAGAAATGCGAGGGAGGAGTTTAATCCTTTTCTACCTTCTTCAAGATCGAATTCAACATTTGATCCTTCACAAGCCGATCCAGCACCTGACGGATCAAGACATCGAAACAGTGTTTCGATCTACATAAGTCAGAAACTAGCCCACAAAAAAACCCCGACCGTTAAGCCGAGGTTTTCAAATTAGTTGCAAGTATCTATTAAATCTCTTTTATAAGAACGAGCACCGCTCGTGAAGACTGAGTGCTGAGCGGGAAGCTCAGAAATGCGAGGGAGGAGTTTAATCCTTTTCTACCTTCTTCAAGATCGAATTCAACATTTGATCCTTCACAAGCCGATCCAGCACCTGACGGATCAAGACATCGAAACAGTGTTTCGATCTACATAAGTCAGAAACTAGCCCACAAAAAAACCCCGACCGTTAAGCCGAGGTTTTCAAATTAGTTGCAAGTATATATTAAATCTCTTTTACATTTACTGCGTTTAATCCTTTTCTACCTTCTTCAAGATCGAATTCAACATTTGACCCTTCACGAATCTCGTCGATACAACCTGAAATGTGCACAAAATGTTCTTGGTTCGAACCTTCTTCAATGATGAATCCAAATCCTTTAGCGTCATTGAAAAACTTAACTGTTCCTTTACTCATAATATAATTTTTTTAAAGGACAAAGGTAAGGTGTATTAAGTTAGTAAAAGAGAAAACAAGCAATTATTCTTGTATTAATTTCTCACAAACAAAATGAATACTGGCTACAAAGCCCTATAAATAAGGGATTCAAGCGATTTAGAGCCACCTACTAATCCAAGGCTTTACTCGAATTTTCACTCGCTTTTAGCAATTGTTCATACTGTGCAGGGGTCAAATCGGAGTGATAATAGGAAATTGGATTCACTTTTTCACCGTTTTTTTCGACTTCATAATGCAAGTGTGGACCGGTCGATCTTCCCGTTGAACCAACTAATCCAATCAGCTGACCGCGTTTCAATTTATCGCCTTTCTGAACTTTGAAGGCACTGAGGTGAGCATACCGCGTTTTGTATCCGTAACCGTGGTTCACTACGATCGACTTTCCATAACCCCAATCATTGTTCTCTATCTCCTCTACTACTCCATCGCCTGTTACGTAAATTTCCGTTCCTTGCTTCGAGGTGAAATCCATACCCGTGTGCATGTGCGCAGTTTTGTAAATTGGGTCTATGCGCATTCCATATCCGGAAATCGCACTTTTTAAATCCGAATTTCGAATAGGTTGGATCGAAGGTATGCACGTAATCATTTGCTCCTTTTCCTTCACCAACTTCAACAATTCACGAAACGACATGCTCTGACCATTCAAGCGGCGTTCCAATCTGTCCATTCCCATGGAGGTTGAAATCAGCAAGCTGTCGTTCGATAATCCCTTTAAATAAGCATACTTATCGCTTCCGCCTGCTCCCATTCGACGCAATTCATCTGGAAATTTATTGGCGTACAACACATTTCGATACAGATTTTCGTCGCGTTCTTCGATCACATCTAGCACATCATTGCAGAGAGCGATGCTTTTCTGCAAACGTTCTAGTTCGATGCGATCTTTCTCCAATTCTACACTCAATTCCTGTTCTTTGGGCGAGTCAATGCGACGCGTAAATAAAAGGGCGAGCAACAATCCCAACAAAATACTGGGCGCACTAACAAGTATGATTCGGAAAATTCTCCGACCAATAGAAACGTTTACTTCGTCGTACGAAAGCGTCTCAGGATTATACTTGTATTGCTGTTTCATTGGTGACAAAAATACGAAACAAATCTCTTTAGCACCTGTTAAAAAACGTCAACTGCCCAATAGAACTGTCCCTACAAGGATTATTACACTTTTAAATAAAACTATTTTATGTATCTTTGAGCAGTGAAAAAAGTTAGCATCCTCCTTATGTTCATCCTTTCTGGGATGACGTGTCTCGGTCAATTTGCTGGTCCAGTGGGTACCCCAAGTACAACCGCGATACACAGAGATAGTAGTGTGTTTGTAAATTGGGCATTTGCATGTCAGCTGGAACTTGGCTTGGTTGATATTTCAAATCAGTTTAGTGGCAACGCAGCGGTAGGAGATGAAACTTCTTCACTAGGATTTCCTGATGGTATATGTGTAACATTAGGAGATAGCGGAGTAGCTATACTTAAATTCGCTCAAGACATTCAAAATGAAAGTGGTCCTGATTTTGCCGTTTTTGAAAATGGATTTTCCGATAATTTCCTGGAATTGGCTTTCGTTGAAGTGAGCAGTGACGGAATCAACTTTACGCGATTTCCTGCTACGTCCAACACGCAAACAGAAACACAAATTGGCGCATTTCAAGCAATTGGAGATGCCACTTTACTGAACAATCTCGCCGGAAAATACCGGGCAAACTTCGGAACGCCATTCGATTTGGAAGAACTCATCGGAACGCCTGAATTGGATATTAATGCTATCTCTCACGTGAAAATTATTGATGTTGTGGGTAAAGTGAGTGGAGATCACGTTCAATTTGATTCGAATGGAAATCCAATCAACGATCCACACCCAACGGCTTTCCCCGCCGGAGGATTTGATCTCGACGCAGTTGGCGTAATTCATCAAGCGCCCCTTGGATTGGACGATTTTTCAGCTGGAAATTTCGCCATCTACCCAAATCCCGTTCAACAATCTGGAAGTATTCATATCACTTCAAACTTCGAAATCAACAAACTTTCACTCTTCGATTTAACTGGAAACCTGATTTCAACAACTACATTATCTTCTCTTCAACTCAACAACTGCCCCCGCGGAATTTACTTACTCTATATTCAATCCAACGAAGCCGAACGCACTGTGAAAATCGTTGTTCAGTAAAAAAATCGGTCAATTTTGCGCTTCATTTTAGCTAAAAACGTGAATTGATCCCTCCAAATCGCCCTCAACTCTACAAATCCACTAAATTTGCGTTCAATTAATTGAAGAGATACGTTCGTTATGACAGTTGCAGAAATTAGAAACCAATTTTTCCAATATTTTGAATCGAAAGGACACGAAATTGTTCCGAGTGCGCCAATGGTTGTGAAAAACGACCCCACGCTGATGTTTATCAACGCTGGAATGAATCAATTCAAGGATTTTTTCCTCGGAAATGCCATTCCGAAAAATCCGCGGATCGCCAATACTCAAAAATGTTTGCGCGTTTCTGGTAAGCACAACGATTTGGAAGAAGTGGGAGTTGATACCTATCACCACACGATGTTCGAAATGCTCGGCAACTGGTCTTTCGGCGATTATTTTAAGGAAGAAGCCATCGGATGGGCGTGGGAATTGTTGGTGGATGTTTACAAAATCCCAACAGATCGTTTGTACGTTACCGTTTTCGAAGGCGACGAAACAGACGGTGTTCCAATGGATTCGGAAAGCATGGAAATTTGGAAAAAATACATTTCTGCCGATCGCATCCTACTCGCTAATAAAAAAGACAATTTCTGGGAAATGGGCGATACAGGTCCATGCGGTCCGTGCACCGAAATTCACGTCGACCTTCGTTCAGAAGAAGATCGCAAAAAAATAGACGGAAAAACACTTGTGAACGGCGACCATCCGCAAGTAGTGGAAATATGGAACAACGTCTTCATGGAATTCAATCGGAAAGCAAATGGTTCATTGGAGCCACTTCCTGCGAAGCACGTCGATACTGGAATGGGGCTCGAGCGTTTAGCAATGGCTCTGCAAGGTAAACAATCGAACTACGACACCGATTTATTTCAAGGACTGATTCGTCACATGGAAACGGCTTCTGGCGTTACTTACGGAAAAAATGAAACGACTGATATCGCCTTGCGAGTAATTGCCGATCACATTCGAGCTATTTCCTTCTCGATCGCTGATGGACAATTACCGTCAAATACGGGAGCTGGATATGTTATCCGTAGAATCTTGAGAAGAGCCGTTCGATACGGTTACCAAACTCTCGGGCTCAAAGAACCATTCATGGCTGAATTATCAGGACGACTGACTGAGCTAATGGGGGAAACCTTTACGGAGTTGATTAGCCAACGCGAATTGATTCGTAAAGTAGTGCACGAAGAAGAAATGAGCTTTTTCCGTACACTCGAACAAGGATTGAAACGTATGGATTTGGTGATCAAGAAAACGAAGCTCGCGAACCAAGAGGAAATCGAAGGATTCATCGCTTTTGAATTGTACGATACGTATGGTTTCCCTTTCGATCTTACATCATTGATTGCACGAGAAAACGGACTTTCAGTTGATGAAAAAGGGTTCGAGGAAGAATTGAACCTTCAAAAAGAACGATCACGAGCAGCAACTGCGATTGAAACAGACGATTGGGTTACGATATGTGAGGACGAAGTAGAGGAATTTGTCGGATATGATCTCCTTTCTACCCACGTTAAAATTGTGAAGTACCGCAAGGTGATGCAGAAGCAAAAGAACTTCTATCAAGTTGTATTCAACCTTACACCGTTTTATCCTGAAGGTGGCGGACAAGTTGGAGATATTGGACATATTGAACTTAATGGCGATAAGGCCTTCATCATCGACACGAAAAAGGAAAACAACCTCATCGTGCACTTGATGAATGAACTTCCAGTACAACTTGAAGGGAATTTCTTGGCTGTGGTGAATGCGAATAAACGATCTGCTTCGGCGAACAATCATTCCGCTACGCACTTGTTGCATCATGCGCTTAGAACAGTATTGGGTGATCACGTTGAGCAGAAAGGATCGCTCGTAAACTCAGATTACCTCCGTTTTGATTTCTCGCACTTCTCGAAAGTGACGGACAAAGAAATGGAGCACATCCAAGACTTGGTGGCGACGCAAATTCGTGAAAACATCTTACTCGAAGAAAAACGCAATACACCGATGGAGGTAGCGAAGGAAATGGGAGCGATGGCCCTTTTCGGAGAAAAATATGGTGATACTGTTCGCGTGATTAAATTTGGCAATTCAGTGGAGCTCTGCGGAGGAACACACGTCCGCTCGACAAGAGAAATTGGTTTGTTCAAAATTATTTCTGAAGGAGCAGTCGCTGCTGGAGTGCGACGAATTGAAGCGATCACGTCTCAAAAAGCAGAAGCATTTTTCGAGGATAAAGCGACGACCTTGGATGCCATTTCGCTTTCCTTCAAGAATCCGAAGGACATTTTGAAAGCCGTAATCGATCTTCAAACGAAGAACAACGCGCTCCAAAAAGAAATTGATCTTCTCAAAAAGAATATTGCGCTGCAAGTTAAAGCCGATTTGAAACAGAAAATTGTAGAATTGAACGGTGTCAATTATTTGGAGGTAATCATCGATTTAGACGCTGCTTCGATCAAAGATATTTTGTTTAACCTCAAAGGTGAAGTCGACAATTTTGTGGGCGTAATTGGTGGAAAAGACGACGGGAAATGCAGTTTGAGTATTATCGCGGCAGACAATATCGTTTCTGAAAAAGACTTCAACGCAGGAAATATTATTCGCGAAGTTTCCAAGTTTATTCAGGGCGGTGGAGGCGGTCAAGCAAATTTCGCGACAGCTGGCGGAAAAAATGCAGGTGGGCTGAGCGAAGCAATGACTGTGGTAAAATCGAAAATTTAGAACTTGAAAGACGAAAAGCACATTTTACTGATCACTTACTACTGGCCGCCATCGGGTGGCGCTGGGGTACAGCGATGGTTAAAAATGTTGAATTATCTCACCGAGGAAAATGTTAAATGCACTGTGATCACCGTTGATCCGAACAAGGCATCTTATCCTATATGTGACGAGACACTCACAGCTGAAATTTCATCGGATATTCGTGTATTTATCACAAGTACGCGTGAGCCACTTAATGCCTATAAAAAATTGACTGGCTCCAAGGAATCACCTTATGCGGGATTCGCTAATGAAGCTAAACCTTCTAAAGTGAAACAATTCTCGCGTTGGATTCGGGCAAACTTTTTTATTCCTGATGCTCGAAAAGGATGGAACAAATTTGCATTTGAAAAAGCTTCTGAGCTACTCAAATCTGAGCATTTTGATGCAGTCATCACTACAAGTCCACCCCACTCTACACAACTAATCGGACTCAAGCTTAAGCGTAACTTTTCCATTCATTGGATTGCCGATTTGCGTGATCCATGGACCGATATTTATTATGCGGATCTGTTTCCACAAACAAATTGGGCAAAACGAAAAGATCTTCGACTCGAGAAAACGGTACTTGAAAATGCGGATGAGATCATTACAGTCAGTGCCTCAATCAAAGAACTATTTCTTCAAAAAGGAACGGTTGACGAGGCACACATCCATGTGATTCCAAATGGATA
>CALFOS010000184.1 GCA_937919725.1 uncultured Fluviicola sp.
TTTTGGAACAAGCTAATTCCATCGCTTGCTGGTTCACGTTCAAATCTTTCAATAAATAAGGGATTACGTCCTTATCTTCTTCGAAAATAGCTTTTAAAATGTGACCAGGTTCAATGGTTTGGTTGGAACTTTCAACGGCAAGATTGTGTGCTTTCTGCAGTACTTCTTGCGTTCGAAGCGTGAATTTATTGATGTCCATGCTTTTGTTTCAAGTTAGTCATTTACTCGGTGTGAGCATTCATTCGATTCGAATTAGTCAAAATCCGAACCACGTGAAATTTAGGTGGATATTAATGTCTTATTGACAGTTTTAAATGGTTAAGACTGGCATAATGGCTGTCTAAATCGTGAAAAGTAGAGTTATGAACAATAAAATTCAAGTTTTCAACAATTATACGTAACCAATTTCATAACTTAGCGTAATACATACTGCAAAACAACAACAATATGAAATTACTTCTCACCTCAGTAAGCGTGTTTCTGGCAATTTCGAGCCAAGCGAACAACGCACATCAGAAATTATCCAAGAGCGATTATGTCGATCAATGGAAATCTGTCGCGATTAAACAAATGAAGGAACACAACATTCCTGCGAGCATTACATTAGCCCAAGGGATTTTGGAAAGCGGTTCAGGGAATTCAACGTTAGCCGTTCAGGGGAAAAATCATTTCGGTATTAAATGTCACGGTTGGACGGGCGATAAAATGTACATGGATGACGACGCTAAAGGCGAATGCTTCCGTGTATACAAATCGGCGGACGATTCCTACGAAGACCACAGTTTGTTTTTGGAGAAATATGATCGTTATGCGTTTTTATTCAATCTCGAAATTACAGATTATAAGGAATGGGCGAACGGATTAAAAAAAGCAGGCTACGCTACCAATCCACAATATCCACAATTGTTGATCAACATTATTGAAGAATTGAAGTTGAGCGATCTCGACAAAGGAGTGATTCCTGAAATTGTTGCTCAGCCAGAATTAATTGCTGTGCGAGAAACTATGTCGAACAAGCACGAAGTTTCCATTCAAGGAAAAAGAACAAAATACATCATTGCCAAAAAAGGTGACACATTTTACAAAATCTCGCAAGAATTTGGTTTAACATTGGGACAACTTTATCGCTACAACGATTTCGATTCGCACAAAGATGTGTTGGAAGAAGGAGACCGCGTGTACGTTCAACCAAAACACGATGGTGGATGGTTCAAAAAGAAAAAAGAAATTACAGTTAAGGAAGAAGTTTCCATTAACGAATTGTCGCAAGAATATGGTGTGAAAGCCAAAAATCTTGTGCGAATCAACGGCTTCGCTGACAGAAATGTTGTTTTGTCTGCCGGTGAAAAGGTTACCCTTCGATAATTTTGCACGGACGGTTTTAGTTTGTTGTTTGCAAGAGGCTCCGATTTATCGGGGCCTTTCTTGTATTCTCAACTTTCCATCTGTTTGTTAGGAGTTCAAGCCCTCTGCTCTCTAGGTACTAACTTTACAGAATTTGCTGAAAATATAATGTTGATAAATTTCGAATAAGGTTTCATTCTTATTTCTTAATTTAGGCGTTCGAGTATATCAAACTTCTGCGTATGAAACCGTCAATCGAGTTATTTAAACTTATCAAATCACTTACGAAATCTGAGAAACGTTTCTTCAAACTTACGTCCTCACTACAATCAGGCGATAAAAATTACTTGAAGATTTTTGATTTCATAGAGAAGCAAGCACACTACGACGAACAAGATCTCAAATACGAATTTAGAGGTGAAACATTCATCAAACATCTTCCCTCGGAAAAAAACCACCTTTATAAGTTGATTCTCAAAAGTTTGCGTGCCTATTACACTGAGCAATCGGTGAGTAGCTCGCTCAAGCAGGAGATAAAAAATGTGGAAATTCTCTATAGCAAAGCGCTTTACCGCGAATGCGAGAAATTTGTAGTCCGTGCCAAATCTACAGCCGAAAAATACGAGAAGTTCTATTATTGGTTCGAATTGCTCAGTTGGGAAAAACGATTGCTCGAATCGGCGTACGAAGCGGGAGAATTTTCAACAGATCTCGACAAATTGGTTGCCGAAGAAGAAATGGTGATCGCCAAATTGAGAAACCTCGCAGAATACACCGTCATCTATTCCAAAATTAACCTCATATTCCGCAGTGGTGGATTCACACGGAACGAAAAAGAACGCGCGGTGGTAGAGGAAATAGCCGATTATCATCTCATCAAAGGAAAAAATACCGCGCTATCGATCAAGGCAGCGTCGATTTGCTACTATATTAAAGGACTTTGCGCCGCGACAAATAGAAATTACACCGATAGTTTTCAATTTTTCAACCGCACGCGCGAAATTCTCGACAATAATCCACTCATTAAAGTAGACTCTGCTCAGCGTTACGTGATGACCTTGTTTCACTTGCTGCGCTGCTACATCGACAATAAAAACTTCCCGATTGCGGAAACGCTTATCAAAGATATTCGTGCAATTAGCGACAAAAAAGGCTTCAATTCAGTGGATATTTCTCTTAAAATATTCGGGAACTTATCGAGCCAAGAGCTTGTTTTACTGCATGCTAGGGGTGATTTCGAAAAATGCGTAGAGAGAATTCCAATCATCGAGAAAGAGCAGAATGCCTACGGAGAAAAAATTTCGAAGGAAATGGAACTCGTGCTCACTTATAATAAAGCGTATAGTTATTTCGGGATCGGCGAATACAAAAAAGCACTCCAGTATTTGAATGAAGTACTGAACGACAACGAGCAAAATTTGCGTCAAGATATTTACAGTTTTGCACGCTTGTTCAATCTTGTAATTCATTACGAGTTAGGTAATTATGACTTCTTGGAGTACGTTGTGAAATCTACAAATCGCTATCTCAGTAAGCACGACCGCGATTATCAAATAGAGAACACGTGCATCAAACACATTCGCAAATTGGCGAAAACGCACACAGCATCCAACCAAATGGAAATTTTTGAGAAACTCGATGGAGAAATCAAAGTACTAATGGAAGATCACAACGAACGCGCTATACTTGAGTATTTTAACGTCTCAGCCTGGATTTACAGTAAATTGAACAAGGTTACATTCGCTGAAGCAGTCACTATCTTGAATACCTAAAGTAAATATTCAAATTTCAGCCTTATATTTAATGTCAATTAACTTTCATTAAGAAACATCTTCTACTCGTAATTGCCGTGTGACGATCAGCTGCCATCTCCGCTCAAATTCTCCAGTCGGAGAAAGCTAAACTGAAAAATGCCTGCTAAGCATATTTCGCTAAATGGAGTAACATCTCAGAACAAACCATAAGCATGCGGACCCGACACAAACGGCTACTTGCTTGCGAAAGCTAAAGGATTAAGGGCTTAATATCAACAGTGCAACTTCCGCAGGTGCAGTCGGACAATATTTTGATGCGCCTCAATCGCTTTCTATTTCTAAACTAGAAGTTGTAAGGTGAGGTCGTATGGTCTTCCCCTTTTTTTTGAGCGCCCCGCCTGGCCTATAGCTCGCTAGCCGGGCAGGCTATTCAACTTCAGACTCTAATCCTGCCGCCGCCAGCGGCATTCAGCTTACTGCCTTTATACCGATAGCTTCGGGAGTCAGGGCAGTAACTTCTCTGCACACAGGTCAACTTTTGGAGCTGCCGTCCTCCATTGGGGCGTGGCAGTCGTTTGAGACGAATCAGTTCATTCAGAATACGTTCGACGGTGGCTGAGCAAGCCGATCCGGAACCAAGACGAATCAAGACCTTCAACCGAAGGCACGGCCGAAGTCACCACAATAAACCCTTCATCCATGTCAATCCTTTCCATGGATATCCCTATCTTTGTACCTCTAAAAAATTAACGGAACTCGAAGATGGCTCAAAAATATACAACGCGGGAAGAGGATTATTCCAAATGGTACAACGAAGTAATAGGTCGAGCAGATTTGGCCGAACATTCGGATGTGAAAGGCTGTATGGTGATCAAACCCTACGGATACGCGATCTGGGAAAACATCAAAGATGTATTGGATAAAAAGTTCAAGGAAACTGGCCATTCAAATGCCTATTTCCCATTGTTCATCCCGAAATCGTATTTGAGCAAAGAAGCGAGTCACATAGAAGGTTTTGCCAAAGAATGTGCCGTGGTAACGCATTACCGATTGAAAAATGCGGAAGATGGAAGTGGCGTAATTGTTGATCCAGACGCGAAATTGGAAGAAGAATTAATCGTTCGGCCAACCTCAGAAACAATTATCTGGAATTCGTACAAAAACTGGATTCAATCCTACCGCGATTTGCCTTTGCTGATCAATCAGTGGGCGAATGTGGTGCGTTGGGAGATGCGCACACGGCTATTCCTGCGCACTACTGAGTTTTTGTGGCAAGAAGGTCACACGGCGCACGCTACGAAGCAAGAAGCGATCGAAGAAGCTGAGTTGATGAACAACGTCTATGCCGACTTCGCAGAGCAATACATGGCGATGCCCGTGATTCAAGGATTGAAAACCGAGAGCGAGCGTTTTGCGGGTGCCGAAGAAACATATTGTATCGAAGCGATGATGCAAGATGGAAAGGCACTTCAAGCCGGAACTTCTCATTTCCTCGGACAGAATTTCGCGAAGGCATTCGACGTTAAATTCGCTGACAAAGACGGAAACCGTGAGTACGTTTGGGCAACATCTTGGGGCGTTTCTACACGATTAATGGGAGCACTCATCATGACGCACTCGGATGACGACGGATTGGTTTTACCGCCTAAATTAGCTCCAATTCAAGTAGTTGCAGTTCCGATTTACAAGTCCTTGGAAGATTTAGAAACGATTTCAGAAAAATTCAAGGAACTCGGAGCCAAGTTGAAAGCGATGGGGGTTTCTTTCAAATATGATGATGACGATAACCGCAGACCAGGTTGGAAATTCGCCGAGTACGAGGCAAAAGGTGTTCCTGTGAGATTGGCGATGGGATTGCGCGATTTGGAAGCCGGGAAAATTGAAGTGGCGCGTCGTGATGAAAAAACGAAAGAAGTCGTAGATTTTGATGGAGTTGATGCGTTTATCGCGAAGCTACTCGAAGAGATTCAAATTAATCTACTGAACCGAGCGAAAAATTTCAGAACCGAGAATACACACAAGGTTGATTCCTACGACGAATTCAAGAAAGAATTGAAAGTCAAAGGTGGATTTTTCCATGCGCATTGGGATGGAACGGCTGAAACGGAAGAGAAAATCAAACAAGAAACGAAAGCGACCATTCGTTGCATTCCGTTGGAGCGCGACGCCGAAGTAGGAAAATGCATGGTAACCGGAAAACCATCTGCCGGACGGGTGATTTTCGCAAAAGCCTATTAATATGACAGACAAAAATCTTGTACGCGATGGCATCATCAATTTATTGCTCACCAAAGCAGCAATGAAACAGGACATCGCCGATTATTCGGAAGGAATCTTTGAACAGTTCAAAATTAGTATGCAGGAAGAACTGAACCTTCTGCACAGTTCTGTGAATGATATTCGCATTCGTTTGCGTTTTGAAGACAAAGGACAGCACGAATTTCGCGTGTTTATAGGTAGCGATATACTTGTTTTTCAATTACATCGAAACATTTTCAAACTACCAGACGACAATCCGCTGTGGAAAACGCCATACTTCGAAGAAAACGGAGCGAACGGCTTTTTCGCGATCATCAACATCTACAATTTTCTAGCTGAATCGTTTGAGCAAAATCGGCTCAACGACGCGGGTTACCTAATTGGACGTGTGTTCATGAATCACGATGAGAAATTCATGGTGGAAGGGAAGGGTCAACTCGGATTATTGTTCCGCGATTTGCCCAATAGCAAGATGAACGATGACATAATTCGTCACATTTTGCAAGTCTCGATGGCATTCGCGATAGAATTTGATTTGATCACGCCCCCATACGATGTAGTACAGGAAGTTTCGGTAGGACAAATCCAAATGATTAGCTCAAAACTACAAATTGCCACGGGTAAGCGACTGGGTTTCAAATTCAGCGCCGATGAGAATGCAGTTTATTAGAAAAAAGATTGGTTCTTAGTTGATGTTTAGAGAAATTCGATTTATATTTGCACTCCCAAAAATGAATAGCGGGAATTGAAAATTCATAATTGGCCCATTCGTCTAGTGGTTAGGACGCCAGGTTTTCATCCTGGTAACAGGAGTTCGATTCTCCTATGGGCTACAAACTTAGAGTGAACAAAAATAAAAAAAAGAAAAAAATGGCGAATCATAAGTCTTCATTAAAAAGAATTCGATCGAACAATACGAAGAGACTTCGTAACAAATACCAACACAAAACTACGCGCAACGCAGTTCGCGTTCTTCGTGATGTTGAGGATAAAGGGGAAGCAGCAAAAATGATTCCTTCTGTTTTCAGTATGATTGACCGATTGGCGAAACGTAACGTTATCCACAAAAACAAAGCTGCAAACTTGAAATCAGGTTTGCAAGTGAAAGTGAATAACTTATAATTCAACCCACTCGAAAGAAGTTGAAGGGACGCTCCGATAACCATCGGTAGCGTCCCTTTTTTTATAACTTTGCTTTCAATGATCGCCATAAGGTTCCTCATATTCTCCTTTATCTTGTGCACCAGCGCGGCGTGGGGGCAGTTCACGTATCAGTTCGATACGCTTTCTATCCATGAACGCATGATGGGAAACATCGATTCGGTGGATGTTCGATCGGCTTCACTTCCCACTACTTTTGATGGTGGACTGGAGATCATGAGCCAAAAAGGTTTCTCGATAGCACGCTTGAACAACGATTTCGGCGGACTTCGCTTCAACGGCGCCGCAAGCTATGATGTGAATCAATTCGCCCCGAAAAAACAATTGAAATTCTCCGCTTTGCCTTTTCTCGGATTTGCTTATTCCTTTGGTGGACAGGGAACGCAATTTATTCGAGCAGAATATGTGCAGGCATTTACGGATAGCTTGGTACTCAATATCGATTATGCCGGAAATATTGGGAATGGATATTTGCGCCGCTCCACTTTTGTGTCCAGTCGTGTGAATATGGACCTCGAATGGAAATCTAAGTGGTATACACTGCAAGTGAGTGGAAATTATTTTTCGGACTCACTCCAGCACAACGGGGGATTGCTAACGGATACACTCATCGAAACATTTGGACTTATTTTTTCTCCGGTTAGAAAGGAAAATGCGGCCAGCGCAAACAAATATGGCAGATTTGATCTCACCAACTATTTTCATTTCAATCCCGGTAAAGAACAACGAATTGGTGTGCTCACAGATCACGTCTACGATCTTCGCTATCGCGCGTATCACGAAACGGATACCTTGAGCGGAATCTACAACCAAATCAACATCGATTCAACTACCACGTACGATAGGTATAATTTGGCCCGGATAAAGAATTCAGCAGGAGCATTTTACGCCCACAAAAACAAGTACCTTGACTTTAGAATCGGACACACATACTGGTCCAACCTCAATCTCGGTAACGATTTCGATACCACAGAAATTGATATAGCATCAAATTTTCGGTGGAATTTCGGTAAGATCCAGCTAGAAAATCAGTTCAAACAGAATATTTTGGGTGGATTTGGTGCCATGAGCGAACGTGTACGGTTGATTTATCACCGTTTGAAATGGTCGGTTTCCGGAAATTTATCCATCGATAGAATTGCGCCCACACCGATGCAACGACGGTATTTCGGGAACAACTACTCGTATCAACTCACCAACTTTTCACTCGAAGATAGGCTTCAGATAGGTGGAGAAGTTATATATAAAATCAAAGGCGACTCGGTATTCGTTGGGGCTTCCGTCAATTCATTGTCCATTCGCAATGCGTATCTCTTCACTGATTCGTCCTGGTGGGCCGGAATAGGGGCGCTCAATGCGCTTCAATTCGGAGTTTATGGACAATTTCAAGTTGGGAAGTTTCACTTTCATCCTCGTGTGATATATTCGGTTGCAAATCAAGAATATTTACCTGTTTTTCAGGCATATACCCGTATTTATTTCAAGTCGGCGATTTTCAAAGCGAAAAAGTTGGTTTTGCTCGCAGGAATTGATGCTTCGTACATCTCATCCTTTCAACCCCGCACATACATTCCATCCATGGATGCATATTCTTGGGATTCCACAACTGAGAAAACTTCAGGAATGGTGAATGCGCATTTTTTCACGAGTATCGAAATAAGCACGTTCCGTTTCTTTGTCCGTTATGAAAATATTGGGTATTTCTGGAATAGTAAACTTCTGTCGGAAATTAAAGGATATCCTATTGGTAGTCAGCGAATTCGACTAGGATTGACTTGGAGTTTCTTTAATTAGGCACGTATAAAAGGAAAGCAGTGGAAATATCTACTGCTTTCCTTTTAACCTACAATACAACTAAACCTGATACAATGTACCACGAGAAGCGAGTATTCTCCAAATTTTATAGCCTTCAATGAATAAACTGTCTGTTAGAATGAACATTAATGTGGATTCATTGAAACGAAAAATGAATTAATCGGCGCTGCATTGCTTTTCATCAACGATTTGCACAGTTCGTGGTTCAATTATTATATTTGTGCAAAAAGAAAGAAATGAATTTACTCGAGAATAAAGTTGTCATCATCACAGGTGCATCACGTGGAATTGGAAAGTCGATTGCAGAAGCATGTGTAGCGCAAGGAGCGATCGTTGCATTCACGTATTTGTCTTCCGATGAAAAAGCAAAAGCCTTGGAGTTGGAATTGTGCGCAAATGGTGGTGTCGCGAAAGGGTTTAAATCGGATGCAGCTAAGTACAACGATGCTCAAGCATTGGTAGATGCGGTGGTAGAAGAATTTGGAACGGTAGACGTTTTGGTGAACAATGCTGGAATTACGCGTGACACCTTATTGATGCGCATGAGTGAAGAGCAATGGGACGAGGTGATCAATACCAATCTAAAATCTGCATTTAATTTAACCAAAGCAGTGCAACGTCCGATGTTGAAAGCACGAAAAGGTTCCATCATCAACATGTCGTCCGTAGTAGGAGTGAGTGGGAATGCTGGACAATCTAACTACGCAGCTTCTAAAGCTGGTTTAATTGGCTTCACAAAATCCATCGCACAGGAACTCGGTTCTCGAAATATTCGTTGTAACGCGATTGCACCTGGATTTATTGAAACAGAAATGACCGATGCCCTCGATCCGAAAGTGGTAGAAGAATGGAGAAATTCCATTCCTTTGAAACGCGGCGGAACACCAAAAGACGTAGCTGACTGCACGGTGTTTTTGGCGTCTGACATGTCGGCATACATCACCGGACAAACGATCCAAGTGTGTGGAGGGATGTTGATGTAAAAAGAGAATAGAGTTTGAAAGAAATCCCGCGTTCGCTTAATCAGCGAGGGTGGGATTTTTTTTTCGTCGGATCAAGTACCACATTCGAAGTGTGAAATCCATGAATTTGCGGAGTAAATCGAAGTACAGTAGCGCATAAGTTACTATGGCGATCATCCAAATAATCAGTAAATTGATCCAATACGTATCCACCAAAAATCCGAACAAGTGTTTTTTTGGCGCATAAAAATGTGCTGAAAAGAAGGGAGATTGTCTCTCAGGAATATTGTAAATGGGTTCATCATTTTGATAAATTCTTCCATTGCTGATGATCAACTTGTTGTTCTCCATTTTATTGGTCACAATATTCATCAAACTTTCATTTGTGTAATTATCGCGGAGTTCAATGTATTTTGCCTCACCAAGATTCTCGATAATTTGTTGGATTTTATCGCTTTGCTTGTTCACTTTCACGCGCCACGTCGCATCCAATATATCCAAATACTGATTCAGCTCAGTGAATTCGAGTTCCGTACTACCAACGCGAATTGCTTCCAAACAACCCTTGCAGGATAGCTGTTGCCAAGATCCAATTTCTCGACCTAACTCCTTGGTTAATAATTCACGCGAGTCGGCAATTTCTTGCTTTGAATATGTGCCTTCATCAGAAAGTACTCTCAAATTTCGCTTGACTTCAGGGAGCCAATAATTTTTTTTCCATTTGGTTGCACTGAAACGAACATTTGCATCAAAGTAATACGTTTCCAATGGGTTTTTGCTCGCTTGTTCCACCGCCAAAGCCTCATAGGACCAACGCGAGACCATCATGTTCCCAACCCAAGGCACTTTGGTGGCGTTGGAAAGTGAAGGATGAAGCTTGTCGAATTTGACGATCACACCGCTAAATAGCAACTGCGGGATCACGAGAAGGGGAACAATAATGTATATGACTTTCGCCGAATTAAACGCACTCGAAATGTTGAGTCCTACCAGATTCGACAAACATGCTGTGGAAAAAAGAACGAGCCAATAATCGAAATACATACCCTGAATTTCTAATATAGAGTTCGCGATTAGCA
>CALFOS010000185.1 GCA_937919725.1 uncultured Fluviicola sp.
GATACGAGATTCTCCCTCTTTCTTTTTTATTTTTTAAACGTTTAGGACGCTATTGATTTGGGATGTAAAAATACAAATTGTATATTTGCGGTTATAATTTAAAACTTAATAGATATGAAAATCCTCTCAATTATTGGAATTTTAATAGGTGTTATAGCTATAACAGCTGCACTTTATTTACAATTTGTGGTAGCTGAAGATGCCGCCATCGGAGACTCTATTATGAGTCAAACACATGATGAAAGTTGGTATGGTTCAGCGGAGCATAAAGCTGCTTTTGCTGCTATGGAACTGAAAATAGATTTAGGAATTGTCGTAATGTTTGCAGGAATAGTTGGTTTTTTATTGTCAATTTTACCAACCATTAAAAAACAGAAAATGGCTTGGATAGGTGTATTAACAAGTTTAGGTGCTTTTTTTATAGGTGCAGCATTCGGAACACATATGTTCTCCTAGTTAACAGAATTTTTATTTATTTAAAAAAGTCCAAACAAAATGCTTGGACTTTTTTTGTTTCTTATCATAGGTCAATAGGAACTTATTTTTTAGCTATTTAATTTTGTAGTGTTCGAATTAAAAAATCCGGGCTTACATAATAGTTCATTGGGAGGAAAGAAATGCTTGTATTCATTTTAAAATTAATGGGCCCTCTTTTTTGCTGAGAGGCGGAGTTGATTGAAGCAGTGGCAGATAGTATGGGAGGTCAAGTTGTGTGAACAGAATCGACCAAGTCTAATTTTACTCACCTCTACACTATTAATTGCTCAAAAAACCCACCGATTTCTGCGGCACGGTCGATGAAGTGAATCTCGTAAATCCATTGGCGCGGAGTGCCATGTTGATCGGGTGCAGACATCAAAACATTATTTTCAGGGTGAATGTAATTGATCCGTTCCTCGCCAACGATCTTTTCGTGGGGGAAATTCCCTATGAGATGGCCGCAATGCTCGTTTCCATATTCCCAACCATAGTTCGAGGCAAGCTGTTTGGTGTATTCGTAAAAATCGGAACCGGTCAGTTTTGCCGGATTAGAAAGGAAAAACTCTTTCCCTTCGTGCCAAGCTTCTTCCACATCGTGCTTCAGCTTCAATTTTCGTTGATCATTTCCGAGTACGTAGGTTCTGCCAAAATCAGCTTCCCATTCTTCGAAAACAGGGCCAAAATCGAAGAATAAAATGTCGTCTACTTGAATCGTAAGAGATGGTGGGTTTTCTTGATATGGCAATAGTGTGTTTTTTCCTGATCGGACGATACGTTTGTGCCAATATTTTTTAATACCGAAAAGTTCGAATGCCAGATCCATCACTTCTGTGTTCAGATCTTTTTCTGTTTTTCCTGCAGAGAGAAGTCCCCGAGCTTCGATTTGAGCAAAGAGCCGAGCTGCTTTTTCCTCAGCCTGAATCAATTGTTGAATTTGTTCTGTCATCTTCGTGAAGTAAAGATAGCAAATCAGAGAAGGGCCTTTCCTCGATGAGGGTATAATTTCCCTTGGGAATGGTTATTTGCTTTGTCACTGTCCATTTCTGACCGTATTCGTTGCTTCACTATACCCCAAACGTCGGCAGTTCGTCGCTTCATCGTTTGATGGAAAATTATCATAGCGCCATAACGGAAACTATGGGCTTTACAAAAGCAACTCTTGTCAAGAGTTTGGGAACAATAATAATCTTAAAGGGCAACTATTTCCGCTCAAACGAAACACGTCTGTTCAAACTTCGACTAACCTCAGAACTATTTGAGAAGATCGGATCATCTTCTCCACGCCCTTCCGTCTCAATTCTGTCGGCAGAAATTCCCTCAGCTATCAGGTAATTCACAACAACTTTCGCGCGTGTCGCCGAAAATTCTTTGTTTGCTTTTGCACTGCCAATGTTACAGGTATGTCCAACCACCTTTATTTTTTGTTCGGAATTGTCCTTCAAATAGGTAATCACGTCGGTCAGCGTCTTTTGAGAATCCGTGTTGATAGTAGAATTGTTTTCATCAAAATACACTAATTTCTTAAGTGGATCTTCCGGTGCATCTTTCTTTTCAGGTTTGTTTTCCAAGTCTTCAATGCGTTTTTCGAGATCTTCGATTTTCTCCTTGCTGTCTTCGTCGGATTCTTGCAATCGTTTCAGTTCTGACTTTAGTTCGTCGGACACTTTTTTACGAGCCTCCATTTCTAATTTTAAACTGTCAGTTTTCGTTTCGGCATCGGTAATTCTTCGATCCAAACGATCTTCCAATTCTTGAATCCGCTCATCCTTCTTCTTGTTTCCAAGTTTGAATCCAATCATGATCTCGTGCGTGCCTCTACTTTGTCCAGCGATGCCATTCATTCCGAATTCGTAGGAATAACCAGCAATAAACTGGCTCGAAATGTTGATCCCAAAAGAGGTGAGAATTCCTGCGTTTCTGCGATATCCTGCACCGAACCAAAGTTTGTTCTTCCAATCAGCGTAAACCACTCCCTCAAAAGTAACCGGAGACACCATGGTGAATTCTGTAAGCAGGAATGGAGTAATTGTCCAGTCGTTGGAGACCTTGAAATCATAGGATGTATTCGCCACGAAATGACGCGACAAACTGAAAAAACCTGCGACATCATTTTCTAAATACATGCGTGAACGCGCCTCAACAATCTGCATGCTAGCAAGTCCAATCTGAAAATTACCTACGGAGTAGCGGATTCCAAAATCGGCATTGAACGAAACACCTGAATTTTGTTGTCCGTCTAAAATAACTTCATCAGAGTAGTCCTGTGTTCGTATCGCAGAATAGTTGATCGTGTTCTGCATAAATCCTGCTGAAAGTCCAAATCGTAGTTTGTGCTGTTCGTTCAGTTTCAGGTTGTATACGTATGTGCCACTTGCTGAGTTTCTTCGAATTAATCCATAGGATTCAGTTGCGTATTTAAAACCAATGGAGTTTTTCTCGCTCAGTTCGCCATGAATATTGAAGTTGAAGGCAGATGGTGATCCACTTACCCCAAGCCATTGTTGGCGGTGCGTAGAGTTAATGGATAAGGTTTTATCGACTCCTGCATTCGCAGGGTTAATCGAAAAGCCGTTTTTAAAAGCAAAATTGGAAAGCACGGTCTGTTGACCGAAACTAGCTAAGCTGATAGAACCGAAAACCAAAGTAAGCAAAGCGAAGTGTTGAATGTTTCTTTTCATAGCTCTATTATTTTTTCAATCTAAGAATGGTTACTGATCCAACTACGCTATCGTTATCACCGCAGGTAATGGAGTAATAATAGGCGCCCTCGGGCAGTGGGTCGTCATGGAAGGTTCCGTCCCAGTCGTTTTGGTAATTATCCGATTCAAAGACCACATTACCCCATCCATTGAATACTTTTACATTACATCCCTTAAGATCTTCAGTGATGTACCATGTTTCATTTTTACCATCACCATTTGGCGTAAATAGATTGTCTACATCTTCATTTGTCAATCCGTCGTAAGGTTTCACGAATACAGTCATCGAATCTGTAGCGGTGCATCCGCTTGCATTTGTTGCGGTAAGATAGAATACCGACGTTACAACTGGGCTAGCAGTCGGGTTGAGGCCTGTTGCAACTGATACTTGCGAAGCTGGAGTCCATGAGTACGATACTGCTCCTGTAGCTGTTGCGTCCATCGTAATTTGATCTCCTGGATCCGTGTTGAAATCACTTCCAGCATCAACTGTTGGTTGAGGATAAACCGTCACACCAAACGAGCATGTGTCTTTGTTACCAGACTGATCGGTTGCGACAAATGTATTCGTAGTTACTCCCACGGGATAGAGAGATCCTGAAGGGATTCCAGCAATTTGTGAAACTGTTACGGAAGAACAATTGTCCGTAGTGCTTGGTGCGTTAAACACCACTAAAGGATCACACGTTGTAATGTCTCCAATGCAAGTAATTACAGGGTTTTCTGTGTCGATTGGAGTAACGGTGAAACTACAATTTGAGAAGTTACCAGTTGCATCCGTTGCAACAAGTGTAATTGTTTGAACGCCCGTAACAGTTGTGCCAGCTTGAGGCGTTTGAGTTACAATAGGGGAACTATCACAATTATCAGAAACCGATGCGCTACCGGTATAATCAGCAACTACGTAGCTGCATCCACTTGTGATTGTTGCTGTTTGATTAAGTGGACACGAGATGGTTGGAGCATTTTGATCTTCCAAAATAAGGTTGAATGAACATACCGCGCTGTTTCCCGTTCCGTCCGTTACGGTAATGGTAATTGGGGTATCTGTACTCGTTAATGTTCCGGCCGATGGATTTTGATTTGCGCTCAATCCAGAAGGACAGTTGTCCGTATACGAAATCCCACTTAGGTAATTCGGAATAATAGTGAAGCAGAATTGTCCCGCGGGTATGGTGTCGTTGCCCGGACATCCAACGATTACAGGAAGTTCCGAATCGTCCACCTTTACAGTAAATGAGCAGTTTGCAGTAAGTCCATTTGCGTCAGTTGCGGTGTAGGTTACCGTTGTTGTTCCAATTGGGAACACATCGCCAGAATTGTGGGTAGAAGTTACGGTTACGCCAGCACAGTTATCACTTGCAATGGGTGCGGTCCACGTTCCAACAGCGGCGCATCCTGCAGGGTCGTTAGGAATAACAATGTTCGCTGGACATCCAGAAAAAGCAGGTGCCTCTGTATCTATAACAGTTACCACGAATGAACACGATCCAGAGTTTCCTGCTGCGTCCATTGCGGTATAGGTTACCGTTGTGGTTCCGATTGGGAAGACGTCTCCTGGGTTATGCGATGAGCTAGCGATTGTCACAGAGCAGTTATCGGCACTCGTAGGTGCAGTCCATGTTACGGTAGCGCTACAATTTCCCGTTGAGTTATTTGCGTTGATGTTCGCTGGACATCCAACAAAGGTTGGTGCTTGGGCATCATTCACGGTTACAGTGAATGAACAAATCGTGCTATTACCAACGGCATCCGTAGCCGTATAAGTGACAGTTGTTGTTCCCACAGGGAAAGTTGCACCAGGATTGTAGGTAGATGTCACCGTTAAACCTGCGCAGTTATCAGATGCACTTGGTGGTGTCCACGTAACAATCGCGCTACAGTTTCCAGCGCTGTTATTTGTGATGATTGGCCCTGGACATCCAATAAACAATGGATTTTCGACATCGCTAATAACCACGTTGAATGAACACGTGCCTGTATTGCCAGAAGCATCAGTGGCAGTGTAAGTTACTGTTGTTGTTCCAGTTGGGAAAGTTGCCCCAGGTGAATGACTAGATGTAGTTGTCACGCCCAAGCAGTTATCGCTTGCTGCTGGCACAGCCCAGTTCACAAGAGCCGAGCAACTTCCAGGATCATTGTTTTGGTTAATAGTTGCAGGGCATCCAGCAAATGTTGGATTTTGTGCATCAATTACGGTTACTGTAAAGCTACAAACACTTGAATTTGCGTAAATGTCGGTTGCGGTGTAACTCACGGTTGTCGTTCCAATTGGGAAAGTTGTGCCTGGAGAATAGGTGGATGTCATCGTAACACCAGGGCAGTTGTCCGTTTCTGTTGGCGCCGTCCAAGAAACGACCGCTTCACATAATCCGAGATCGTTGTTTACAGAGATTGGTGCAGGGCATCCTGAAACTACTGGATTTTCGTTATCAGTTACATTTATTGTGAAACTACAATTGGTACTGTTCCCCGCAGCATCCGTCGCTGTATAGGTCACTGTTGTATTCCCAATTGTGAAGAAATCACCCGAGTTATGTGTTGATGTGAGAATTACTCCAGGACAGTTGTCCGATGGTGTAGGAGCGGTCCATGTTACATTCGCGCCGCAACTTCCAACGGTATTTGACACCGTTTGGTTTGATGGACATCCAGCGAATGTTGGGTTTTGAGTGTCTGTTATTGTGATGTTGAATGAACAGGTTGCCGTATTTCCTGCACCGTCATCAGCGGTGTAAATTACCGTCGTTGTTCCCACAGGGAAGTTGTCTCCAGGATTTGCGGTGCTCGTTACTGTTAATGTTGCACATCCGCCAGAGGCTGTTGGAGGTGTCCAACTTACGTTTGCACCACAGGTGTTAATCGTATTATTCGTAACAATGTTTGATGGACAATTTGTGAATGTTGGTGTACCCACGTCATTTACAGTAACAGAGAACGAGCAAGTCGCAGAATTTCCGTTCGCATCCGTGGCAGTGTAAAGTACTGACGTAGTTCCCACAGGGAAGAATGCCCCTGAGTTGTACGTCGCTGTTGTAGAAACTCCAGGACAGTTGTCGCTCACCGATGGGGGTGTCCATGCCACGTACGCGCCACATAAGTTCGGCGCAGTGGTAGTGGTAATGTTTGCAGGGCAGCCCGTCATTGTTGGGTTTGTATTGTCAGTAACCGTGATGTTAAAGTTACACGTAGCTGCATTCCCGAAGGCATCTGTCGCTGTGTAAGTAACAGCAGTAATTCCAATTGGTAAAAATTGATTGGGTGTGTGTGAGCTCGTAATAACAGGTGTACTGCAGTTATCTGAAGCTGTTGGCGGAGTCCATGGAACAAAAGCACCACATAGATTAGGATCTGTAGACGCAGCAATATTTGCAGGGCACCCTACAAATACAGGATTTGTTGCATCTCCTGCTGTAAGTGTGAAGTAAACAGGTATCGACCAACCACAACACGTGCTTCTAATTCGTAAACGTACCTGATAAACGGTAGTAGACATATTAACCGGAACAGTCCAGTTTGCACTTGGGCTTGTGAATGTGGCTAGAGGAGAAGCTGTTGAGCTTCCGTCTGCATAAATCACCCATTCGTATTCGACACCTACCGTTGGTGTATTCATGTTGAAGTTTGCGTCTTCACAGATTGTTGTCACCATAGTTGCGCCGAAAGTTGGCAAGGGACGATCCGTTCCCATGTATAAGAAATTGGAGAAAGTAGTTCCATTCCCTAAATTTTTTGCGCCAACGCTATTGAAAGATATAATTGCAGTCGGCGAGGTATTAGTGTAGTTACTTGTTGCTGGTGTTAAGTCGCTGATGTACGTTCCTCCAGCAGGGAGAACCCATGTTCCACTCGCCTTCGTTATTGTAATTTCTGAATTGGTACATCCATAATACGTAGCAGTAGTTGTTGGTGTGTATGGAATTATCACCGATGGATTTGACGTTATTCCATCGTTGGTTACTTGAGCACTCAGTCCAAAAGAACCGGCACCGCCAAAGCCACCAGAACCTCCAGCACCGCCGTTTCCGCCGCGACCTCCATCACCAATTTCAGAAGTGCATGTAGTGTTTGGATTCCCTCCAATTCCACCGTTGCCACCTGTACCGCCATTACCACCGATACCACCAGATCCAGCCGCACCATTTACCAATGTGTTTTGCGAGATCGTGCTTCCTGTTGGACTAGCAGTTATATAAACAGGAAAGGAACCTCCTCCTCCCATTCCTCCAGTACCACCAACACCGCCTTGGCCACCTCCGCCGCCACCTGACCCGCCATTTCCAGGACCATCGTTACAGACCGTACAGACTTGACGTCCACCGCCTCCACCGCCAGCCCCACCAGAACCACCATTACCGTCGCCTGCTGTTGCCGCCACAACTCCCGGCACAAAATATCCACCAGCATGCGTTCCCGCTGCACCCGCTGCACCTGTAGGCCCAGTTGCTCCAGTTGTTCCATTGCCGCCTGTTCCGCCGTTACCTCCAGGATCGCCCTGACCTCCTGCGAAACCACCCGCGGTATTCACCGGTTGTGAAGCACTTCCGCCACCGTTACTTCCAGCTGTTGCGTTATTACCTCCAGAAAATCCGCCGCCTTTGCCGCCAGCACCTCCTCCTCCGCCATTGCGAAGTGTGCCGTTAGCGCCTGGATTATTCGCCGTTGTACTATTATTATTTGCTCCGCCTGGAACGCCAATCGCGCCCGTTCCACCAGCTCCACCGTTTCCGCCAGGTGCCGATTCTGAGCCGAAGCAGCAGGTATAATTTCCATCACAACTGCCTGAATTTCCTGTTGATCCATTCGATCCATTTGCGCCCGTCAAGCCAGTTGATCCATTTGTGCCTACGCCAGCACCACCACTCGTGATGTTGCATCTGCTAATCGTATAATTGCTACAATTATTCACCCATACGGCATAATTAGACCGACCTCGCCCGGCGGCGTCTTGTCCAGCGATCGCGGTGGTGGTAATCACCAAATCTTGTAAGCTCCATCCGCTAACCCCATTGGCTTTAAATCCAATTCTGTGGGTAAGTGTGCCAATTGTTTCTTGGGCAGAGAGGGTAATCGTTGTTGTTTGAGATGTCGATTTTGTCCAGCCACCAGGCGTTTCTGTAAATGCACCTTCTATGTGCACGTTGTTGGCAATGTTCATCACAACCGACTCCGAATAAGCGCCACCCGCCATGCGGATAGTTGTTCGCGTGCCCGTTACGAGCGAAAAGGCCGCACTCAATGTTTGAACAGGGAGGGTTTCCGTCCCGGGATTGGCATTGTTTCCAGTGGTTGCAACATAAATAATGTCGCATTGTGCATTCGTGTTGTATCCAGAAAGCCCGAATAAAAATGCAAGAATAGGCAGTAGGAATAATTTTTTCATAGCAGGGGATATAGAACCATAAATGTAAACAAATTTTGGTTCTACTATGTTTCTTGTGGAACACCTGTTTTTACCGTAGATTCAATTGTTAATGCAAGTTTTTAATAAAAAAAGGATTATCCTACTACAAG
>CALFOS010000186.1 GCA_937919725.1 uncultured Fluviicola sp.
AAAAATGGAGTTGGACAACGTACGTAAGCACGACACTTTGTTGGTAATGGATAAGTTAAATAGTAGGCCTAGGAAGATTTATGGGTTTAAAACACCTAATTATCTATTTTCTAAATATATTCACGAAAAAAAACGTGCATTTAGTTGTTGAATCTACGTCCAAATAACGTTGTTTATGTTTACAATCGTTGGGGAGCTAAAGTATTTGAATCGCCACCAGGTGATTACTCGAACAACATGTGGCAGGGAGATTTTAAAGGAGAACTGCTTCCCGTTGGTTCGTACTATTATATAATAGAATTTAACAACGTAGATAAAAAGAGCGCAAATGGAACGGTCTCAATCATATTGGATAAATAATAAACAAATGAAACGATTACTAACGCTAGGATTTGTTGCAGTGCTCTTCTCAGGGCAAGCTCAACAAGTACCACAATACAGTCAATTTCTCCGAAACCAATTTATGGTAAATCAGGGAGCCGCAGGACTCTACGATTTCGTGGATGTAACCGTCGGAGGACGAATGCAGTGGTTAGGATTTGATGATGCTCCCAAAACGAGCTATCTCTATATTTCTTCTCCATTGACGAAAAAACCACGTACTATATACAACCCATCACTCCGAGTGAGTAATGGACCTGTGCGAAACCCTGAAATTAAAGTAGGAAAGTTAAAACACGCACTAGGTGGTCAATTTGTCGCTGATCAATATGGCGCATTTCGAACCTTGAAAGCAGCAGTTACCTATGCAGTCCATGTCCCACTATCTCGAGAGTATAACCTTTCATTTGGAACAAGTCTAGGGATCAATAACCGTTCTTTTTTGCGAGATAAGGCACAAACATTGAACATGTTGACGGGTGCAGCTTACACGGATAACACGTACGAAAATTTCACCGCAAATGCTGCGTCTCAAAACACCATGGATTTGGGAGCAGGTCTGTATTTTTATTCGGATAAAATGTTTATCGGTGTGAGTGGGGATCAATTGACAAAGGACTTTGTGAAATTTGGAAACAAAGATTCGAACTTTGATCCTAAAAAGCACTTCAATGCAACGGCTGGAATTAAATTACCGATGGGGGAAAACCTCTCGTTGATGCCAGCAGTTCTTGTGAAATATGTACAGTCTGCGCCAATATCAATTGATGCTTCGCTCCAATTGGAGTACAAAGAGTGGCTGTGGTGTGGTGCTTCGTTCAGAAATCAAGATGCTATCGTTGGTATGCTGGGATTGAATATTAGCGAACGATTCAAAATGGGTTACTCGTATGATTTTAATATTTCACGGGTAAATAGTTATAGTTCAGGAGGACATGAGCTTGTAGTAGGATTAATGTTAGGAAGATAAGATCAATATGAAAAAGAAATTAGCTTTAGCAATTGTTTTTGCTTCTATGTCATGTGTTTCAATGGCGCAATTTTGGAAAGTTTCAAACCCTGTGCAACTGGATGGAACTGTTAATACTGTGGGTGCTGAGGAAAGCAATCCGGTCTTTTCAAAAGATAGCTCAATCCTTTACTTCGTGAGAACGTACGATAACAAGAATAAAGGAGATGATTTGGATCAGGATATCTGGTACAGTAAACGCAATGCAGATGGATCTTACACGGATTGTAAACCCCTCAAAAAGTTGAACAACAAGTTGAATAACGGGATTCTTGGTTTGGGTGACGCTGGAAATGAGATGTATTTGCTGAATTCATATGAAGGAAAGAAAGACCTTATGAAGGGATTAGCCGTCTCGAAAGGAAGTGGAACGGGTTGGTCAAGTCCAGAGGCAATCACGATCCCATCACTTGATATTGAAGGAAATCACTACGGTTTTCACGTGAGTGGTGACGGTAAAACGATCATTATTTCACAAAACGGACCAAAAAGTCAAGGGCAAGAGGATTTGTACGTAAGTGAAAAAACGGGAAGCGCTTGGTCAACTCCATTGCACATGGGGAACGTAATCAACTCAACAGGATACGAAATTTCACCGTTTTTATCGAAATCAGAGGATACACTATTCTTTTCCAGCAATGGAATGGGAGGTGAAGGCGATGCAGACATTTTCTATTCAGTGAAGAAGGGCTCTTGGACAGATTGGTCAGTCCCCGTTAATTTGGGCGCGCCAATCAACTCACCTAAATTTGATGCCTATTTCACCTACTCTGGAAATCAAATCTACTGGTCGAGCAATCGTGCAAATGAATTGAGTGACATTTATACTGCAACAATTTTGGCTCCACCACCAATCGAAATCTCGGCTCGTGGAACGGATGTAACTGTCTTCAACGGGAAAGATGGTAAGATCGATGCATCGACGAAAGGCGGAGTTGCCCCATACACCTATGCATGGTCAAATGGCATGGCGGTGGAAGATCCAATTGGAATTCCGAAAGGCGATTACACGGTTGTGGTAACAGACAAAATTGGACAAACGGCGACGACAAAAGTGCTAATTGGTGAACCAAAGCAGGTTGTTGCGGCAGTGCGCGATTTTGCAATGACTCACTACTTTAGTTACAACGCCGATGAGTTGAATTTGGATAACGATAAGTTGATTGCTTTTCTGGATGGAATAGAAGGACAGATGAAAACGGGTCAAAATCTGACGGTAAGTGTCAAATCTGCAGCATCGTATGTTCCTACGCGCGCATACAGTTCGAACGATCAATTAGCGAAAGCACGTGCAGAAAACATCAAGCAACTGATCGAAAAACATTTTTCTGCCAAGGGATTGAGTTCTCAACTGAAGGTAGTGGTCACGGAGACGCTTGTTGGTGGTCCGTTGTACGACAACGACAGAGATAACGTTGAGAAATACCAGCCTTTTCAGTATATAGAATTGATTTCGCTCTGATTTCGTCAGGATGCCGTGCGGTAGCTTGGTGCCTTCGTTTGTTTAGCTGAGCAAGCAGATGGTGGCGACCTTGGAAGCCCGGCATGTGTGCTGTGAAACTGACAAACGAAAAGCCAACTAGAGCACAGAGACCGTTTAGCCTGACGGACTAGCGCGCTATCGGTCAGGCTAGGCGCCAAAAAAATCAAGAAACATTCTCGTTCCCACCATCCGCCAATTTCTGTCCACCATTCGCCGAAAAGTCCTTTCTTGACCAATGTTGCTTCCACTCAAGGAATAAATTCAAAATCAACCTTACATCCATCAGAAGCGTTCAATTCGCGTATTCATTTCATATCTTGGGATTTCAAATTACACGATTAAAGTACACACTAGATCAGCAAATGTGTTGGACACTTGTTTTTGGAAATCCGCTGGGCATGAAAGCCTCTCTGGATGAGTTGCTCTCGAATGCGAGGAAGAATGAAAAAATAAAAGGCAAATCATAAGCCGGGTTCTGTTATCGCTTGCGCGACGCCTATCATTTATCTAGCCCTAAACTCGCGCTTAGGATCGAACGACCTACCCTCCCAATTCGAGCGAGTAGCTCTTAACATCAAACTTACGCTTGATGTGCTTGGGTTTATTTGGTCTTTCAGCCCGTAAGGTTTACCATGCGACTCTTGTCACCAACAGCCCGGTGAGCTCTTACCTCACCTTTTCACCTTTTCCCTGACGAAGCAAGCTTCTCTGGGTAGTTTACCTTTCTGTGGCACTTGCTGTATCAGTCTTTCGACCAACCCTTCCCGTTAGGAAGTACGGTACTCTGTGCTGCCCGGACTTTCCTCCCCCCGCCAAACGACGGGCAGCGATAAGCCGATTTGCCTTTGATGCAAAGTTAAGTGTTTATTAGAAATGACGCACGTTCTCCAGAATTGGAAAGGCAATTTCTTCAGGAAATGAATTATTGTTTCACAAACATTGCCTTGGCAACAGACCCCGCTGTGTTACGAACGATGAGTGTGTAGCTTCCTGCGCGAAGTTGAGCGACTTGAATTTTCTCATTCTTCGACAACGTTTGACCGTTTAGCACGATTTTACCATCCGGTGAAACCACAAAATAGCTGCTTCCGATCTCCATTCCTTCAATAAAAAGTTCAGTTTGAGTTGGATTTGGATAGATAGAAACTTCTAGCGTTGCTACTTCTACGCCTGCTATTAATGGATCGTATGAATCTCGGAATTCGATATCTGTCACATTCTCATTTCCTCCGAATGCTGATGTTGTGATACGTAGAACTGGCTCCAATTCACCCGATGTCCACCATTCATATATATTACTGAGAGGAATTGGCAATGGAATCCATGTCCCGAACTGTCCGATGTAAATGGAATCTTGTTCTTGGATGGTGTGTTTGATCCGGAGCGCGCTAAACGTTCCAAAGGGCGTTGTTACCTGTCCCCAACCATCAATTACGCTGCTCCGTTGGCGGTATTGAATCCAAATTGCATCGAAAATTGGGTTCAGATCGATATTGATATATCCACGCGATGAATATGCGTCTCCAAAATTCGCCGGGAAACGGTAACGCGTTTCAATGGTGTCCGATCGGAATGGAACTTCACTACCTTCCACCACCAGTGAAAGTCCGATGGAGGTAATCGAATCGGCCGTGTTTCGAGAGACAGAATTCACTTCAGAGATGTTGATGGGGAGAAACGCTCCAAGTTGATCTACAGGAAGTGCTGTTGAAGCAACAATATTGGTTGCTTGGTACTTCAAAGGAGCAAAACCTCCGAACAGAAACTGCATGAAAGTAGACGTACCGTTCATCGTCTTGTAATCCTTCAACGTTTGTGCTTCGGCTACCAAAGTTGCGAAATTCCACGTATGATTGGCACCTGTTGCAGCGAAATTAATCGTTGGGCTAGTGGCTGTACTCATGCGAACGGTATCTCCACCATCTGCAAAATCGGAAACATTCAATGTGATTTGAGCAGATACTATACCAGAGGTCGTTAAAACTGCGATGAGAAGAAGGCGCATAGCTTTTTTTATCAAATATAAGCAAATTAATGCTCCGGAATGGCAAGCCCAAAAGTAGTGTCGAACTCGAGCAATTTCGTGCCATATACATTTTGAACATCTCTCACCGATGCTACGATGTGCGCCTTAACTTTATACACATCCTCTCCGTTTGAATCTTTTCCGTAGTAGGAAATTTCGCTAAACGAAACGGTGTTCAAGCTGCTGTTCACCTCATCCGACATATACGTTACACCATTTTTTTCGAGTTTCAAACGAACATTAAAATCACGGTTGATCAGCGAAAGTGCTCCAGATTCAAAGAAAGATAAATCATCGATGAACTTGCCGCTCAAACTACCATCAACAAGCATGTTTTTTGTTCGTTTTACGCCATTTGCGAAGTGGACATCCGCACGGAGAATATGATTGGTCGAAGTCAGACCGTGAAATGAGAATTCCGATTGCGTTGAAATAAGCGAATCATCGAGGAACCAATTAATTTTTTCGATGGCTACTTGTGGATCTTCCACCCATGCGGACAAGGTTCCATTTTGATTCAAAAAATGCTTAATATGGAAATTGGCATGACGCGCATACCCAAAAATCAACTCACTGCTCAACACACTCGAACTGCCATCGATAAATGAAATATTGGCTTCCACACTGTACTTCCCAGGTTTCATGATCGTTAAGGTGTTGAAAATTAAGGGGCCTCCATCCAACGACCACGTTACTTCAGTAATTAAATCTGAGTTCGGAAACGACTCCCGGGCTAATATAGCGAGGGGCGAAGTCGATTTACGCGAGAAAATATGTTCCGCAGGAAACGAGGTGAGTATGTTGTGAATCGGCATATCGATCATTCCATCGTAAATTCCCAGTTCGATCGAAAAATTTCCATTGCTTAATTTTCCAGAAAAAATAGGCACGTTATTGTCCGTTTCGATGGATGTAAACATGAATGCGTTGTCGTCGCCCGCGATCAATTGAAATGGCTCCGAATCGATCGTTCCATCCGCTCGAAAAACAGGATCGTTCGATTGTGGCACATTGACGCTGTGCTTGTCGCATGATGGGAAAATTAGTCCTCCCATCACTACCATAAACAATATGGACGCCCTCACTCTTCTCATTATTTTCTTAGTCTTATTGTTCGTCTTAAATAGATTTTTCCGTCTATTGGGAAACGATTGTTTAATCCATTAATGTCTGCTTCGTTCACCGATTGCATCAATTGCACACCCACATTCGCACCAATTGTCCACTTGTTCATGTGGAAAGCGTAGCCAATTGTTGGTTTCAATCCAAAGCGTTTCAGTCCGCCGGCAAATCCATATATTTCTTCTGATCGCGTCAATTCCTCATTCAAGAAGGATTGGTGTGTAATTTTTGCCCCTATTAAAAGGGATGGTCGAACGCCAATGTTGAAGTTGTGTTGACCAAAATTGTAACCCAAGGTAATCGGCAATTCGAGGGAGTAGATGTTTTTGTAATTGTAATTGTCCATACCCGATGTTGAACCAAAATTGTATTGTTTCCATGTACGCGTTAACTCTAGGTCTCTGTAATTCGACACTTTGAAGTTCAAGCCAGTGTTCAAATTAAAGTTTTCGAGGTAAGATTCAATTCCTATTCCGCCGCCGTATGACACCGATGAATATACCTCTGGGGTAATGAGCGATTGCGACATACCACTGTTCAACTCAAGGTAAAATGCTGACTTCGGACGCAGTTGACCAAAAACGGGGAATGTGCTTGCGAGAACTGTTCGGTCTAGATTTTGGTCGATTTCACTTACTGATTTCGATTTAAGCGTAGCTGAAATTGGAAGCTGTTTGGTGTCAAGTTGAGCTTGATCAGTTTGAATTTCGATTCGTGCATCCTGTGCTTTTACTTGAGCTTCGGCCAATAGCTTTTCATCCGTTACTCGATGTGCTTTTCCAATGGCTATTCGTGCATTTTCTTCAGCAACAGAAATCGCCATTTTGTCACTTGCGTTCAATTCAATCAGCGGGTTTTTAGCACTAAGCGAAGCAGTTTGTCCGTTTTGGCGTGTCTTAATCACTTTATGCGATCCATCGAGTACATTTAATTCTGAACCAGTTGTTTGATCCGTAATTTCTGCTTTATTGATTTCCGTTTGATTTGTTTCAGATCTTGAATTCGAACCTAAAGTCTCCGACTTATTTAACTCTACTTGCGCAAGTTGATTTTCAGTTCCATTGATTCTGTTTTCACTCGAATCATTCATGAAATATCCCGAAGTCAATGCTACAATAAAGAGCATCGCCATTCCCATCCAAAGAAAATCATTCCCCTTCTTCGTCACAGGCAGTGCCGCTTCAATCTCTCTGAAATACGCATTATCGTATTCAAAAGACTGCGCATTTGCACTATCTTGGAACAATTTATCTATCTCTTCATCTGTCCAACTCATATCACCATTCTCTGATTCCGATTTTCCAATCGGTCTAATTTTTCTCTTAACATTTTTCGAGCTGTTGATAAATGCCATTTCGAAGTTCCCTCCGACATTTCCAACTTCTCACCAATTTCTCGATGTGAGTATCCTTCAATCACGTAAAGGTTGAACACATGCGCCGAAACGCTTGGTAGCTCGCGTACGAGCATCATTATATTGTCGTATCCCAAATTACTTTCTGCGTCGTTCGTGTGTCCTTCCGAATAAAAATCCAGTTCTCGCTCACTGTCGCTTTTGGTAATGTGAGAAGTGTAACGTTTGTTTTTACGGTATTCATCAATCAAGTTGTTTACCATCACCCGTTTTGCCCATGCGTTGAAGTTTACATCGTCGTCTACCTTGTCTAATGCTTTCAAAATTTTAATGAATCCAGCATTATAGGCAGCTCGCGCATCTTCCTCGTTGTTGTTGTATCGGAAACAGACGGGCATAAGCATGTGAAAGCAATGCTCATACATATAGTTGATTGCCTTCCGGTCATCACTGATACATTTATGTATTATTTCAGTTGTGATGCTCATGGATTTTTTTAGTGTCCGTATTTTCCGATCCTTCTGCAATTTACAAAAATTATTGTTTCGTGAATAACTCCAAGAAAACTCAAGGTGAGTAGCTATTAAAACGAAGCATAAGCTTGATTGGTTGGTGGAATCGAAAAAAAATCCAATTCAAACTCAGAAACCAACTAAAATCATGTAATTTCAATGCACTATTCTAATAGGAACACCATGAAACTTCACTTATTACGTCACGGAAAAACGCATCAACACTCCGATTCTGGTAGGGATTTTGATCGCAAATTGAACGCCAAAGGATTGGCGCAATGTGATTTGCTGGGCGATTATTTCACCGCCAAAGAATTCGATTGCGAAGCTTGGTGTAGTGGGGCTGTGCGCACGCGAGAGACCTTCACTCAGGTCGCTGAAAAAGTTGACTTAGGAAGTGTTGTGATGCGGGAAGATCTCTACCTCTGCTCGCGGGCTGTGATGCTGGAAGCGCTTTGGGCGAGACCCGGAAGCGATGATTTATTGATTGTTGGTCACAACTTCGGGATTTCAGATTTGGCGACTTACCTAACCGATGAACGGATCGAGTTGAGTACGGGCGGATACATCTGTATTTCCTTTGATGGGATGAGTTGGGAAGAAATTTCGCGCGGAACAGGCACTATTTGGGATCAGTATCGTCCGATGGTGACGCTTTAACTTCCGGTTTCTCCGAAGGAACGTAGTGGTATACTACCACTTGTTCTCTCGTAATTCGCTCGCGTTCTTCTCGTTCCAAATCAGCAATCCGTAAGCGTTCGTTGTACTCTCCTTCCAAATCGGGCGGTTCGAGTCCCATTTCCTTCTCGATTTCGTAGCGGTATTTTGGAGCTTGTGGTCCACGTTTTCGGTAAACAAAAGCAAGGGTGAGGCCAGTTATTGCGCCAGCAAGGTGACCTTCCCAAGATACATGCGGTTCCATTGGGAACACTCCCCAAATCATAGATCCATATACAAAGGCAACGAACAAGGAAATTCCCTGCAATGGCAGATACCTTCGCAAGGCACCAGATGTGAACAAAAATGCCGCAAGTGCATAGATAACTCCACTCATTCCAATGTGGTAACTACTCGTGTTTTCCGCAAAAATCCATAACCCAATTCCTGTAAAAAGCCATGACATCACAAAAACCCGTAGTGCAATTTCTCGGTAATAATAGATGAGTGCGCCAAATAAAATGGCCGTTGGAACTGAATTGTTGATGATGTGACCAATTTCATTTTTTGCGTGAAGCAGGGGCATCAAGAGAATTCCAACGAGCGTATTTGTATCTTTTGGAATAACGCCGTATTTGTAGAAATGTACATCTGGAAAAAGGTGATCGGCCCAAAATACCATCCACATCGCCAACAACAACAGCGTTGGGTAAATGATCGCTTCTATGGTCGATCCAAAGGGGTGAGTTTGATGTTTCGTTCGCACACAGTACCTCGACAACTATTGTGCCTAGGAAATTTTCCTGCCAAGATGACAGTTGAACTTAATTTCGCGTTTTCTTGAGATCCGCCAAAGGCTGTGGATACATGCCATCGCGGGAGATTTTTTTTCCATGTTTGTAGATGAGAATCCGTTCGTTCGCAAGTTGACCCGTCATGGTGGCGTCAAGTAAATAATAACTTTCTGCTTCAAACATGATCACAAACGTACCTTGCAACTTCCGCTCACCAATAGTGGTATAAATGAATTCTTTTCCAATTGTAACGGTGATTGGAGTTTGATCCACATCCACAACTTCCAGTGCCGAACCCATCGAATAAGCAGGAACCACACCTTCGTATTTCCCCAAATATTTGCGCTTTAGCTTAATTTCTTTCTGAGCCGAAAGAGCAAACGGAACAATCAATAAGAGGACAATAATCCATTTCATGGGTCGAAGATACAAAAAAGTAGATTGACTTGTTCTGAGATTTTTTTTCAACCAAGCCCGCCATTTACGAACATTTGCTTTGAGAATCAGTGCAAAAACGTTACTTTTAGGTCGCTAAAAATAGCTCTCGGCAGATGAAACAGTATCACGACTTACTCCAACATATTTTAGACAAGGGAACTCAAAAAGGAGACCGCACGGGAACAGGAACCATTTCGGTATTCGGTTATCAAATGCGCTTCAATTTATCAGAAGGATTTCCGGTTGTGACAACAAAAAAGTTGCATTTGCAATCGATTCTTCACGAGTTGCTGTGGTTTTTGCAAGGCGATACAAACATCAAATACCTCAAAGAAAATAACGTTCGAATTTGGGATGAATGGGCAGACGAAAATGGGGACTTAGGTCCAGTTTACGGGCACCAATGGAGAAGTTGGCCAGATGGAAACGGAGGGACAATTGATCAAATCACCAAATTAGTTGATCAGCTAAAAAACAATCCGAACTCACGCCGCCATATTGTTTCAGCGTGGAATGTGGCGGATGTCGACAACATGGCTTTACCTCCTTGTCACATGTTGTTTCAGTTCTATGTCGCCGATGGGAAATTGAGTTGTCAACTATACCAGCGTAGCGCCGACACCTTCCTTGGAGTTCCATTCAATATTGCTTCTTATGCACTTTTAACAATGATGTTGGCGCAAGTATGTAACCTTGAGGTGGGAGATTTCGTTCATACCTTTGGTGATGCACACATCTACAACAATCATCTTGAACAAACTCAGTTGCTATTGAGTAGGGATTTTCGTGCTTTACCAACAATGAAAATTAACCCAGAAGTAAATGACATATTCTCATTCAAGTACGAAGATTTTGAGCTACTTAACTACGATCCGCATCCACCCATCAAGGCTGTTGTGGCTGTTTAGCATTCTATTTGTATCGAGTGCTTTCGGGCAATCAGAAAATCCTCATCTCTCCTTTTTATTTGTTGGTGACGTGATGCAGCACGATGGTCAAATTGAAGGTGCCTACAATTCCACAACGAAACTTTACGAATACGACGATTGCTTCAAGTTTGTGAAGCCGATCATCAGCGAATACGATCTCCGCGTAGCGAACCTCGAAGTAACTCATGCTGGACGACCATACAAAGGATATCCGCAATTTTCGGCGCCGGATGAACTATCAGAAACACTCGTAAATGTAGGTTTCAACGTAATTCTCACATCTAATAATCACTCCTGCGATGGTGGGTCGAAAGGTGTAATTCGCACCTTGGATGTACTCGATCAGTTGGGAGTAGCGCACACGGGAACGTTTCGAAATCAAGCCGAGAGAGATGAAAATTATCCATTGATTGTGGAGAAAAACGGGATCAAAGTGGCGATGTTGAATTATACCTACGGAACGAATGGATTGAGTGTTTCGGCTCCATTGATCATCAATTACATCGACAGCGTAGTGATTAAAAAAGACATTGCGCGTGCAAAAGCGTTGAATGCCGACTACATTATTTGCAACATGCACTGGGGAGCCGAATACCAACCATTGCCGAATAGTTACCAAAAAATCTACGAGCAAGTGTGTTACCGCGCCGGCGCCGATATGGTGATTGGTGGTCATCCGCATGTGGTTCAACCGATAGAGAAGAAACAGTACAAGAACCAGCAAAAGCTCACCGTTTGGTCGCTTGGGAATTTTGTATCCAACATGCAAACGCGAACTACGCGTGGAGGCGTGATGATAGGCGCGCACGTTGAGAAGATCAAAGGGAAAGCTGTTTTGGACGATGTAAACTACCATTTGGTGTATGTGATGAAGCGAAATGAAGGCGAAATTACCCCGTTTTATATCTTGCCCGATTTTGATTACAACTCGTATCGACCGGATTTTGTTTCAGAAATTGAAGCGACGCGGATGAAGGAGTTTTTTAGCGATAGCCGAGAACTCTACGAAAAAGAAAATGTCGGTATGGTGAAAGAATCGATCCTCGATTCGGAATCGGATGTGGGCATTGAAACGATTCAATTGTTGACGAGCTACTACTCCATCCGCGTGGCAACCGATGGAAACAAATGGATTCGAAACGCACTAATTGGGCACTATTTCCACCTAACCGTCGATCAAAAAGGTGTTCGGAATTACTTGTCTGGAATGTACTCCGATCGGTCGATGGCGATAGGAAATATGGGCTTTTTAGCCGATTGTGGCGTAGAAGGATTAACACTCGTGCGCGTGACGCCCACAGGAATAAAAACGATCTCAGAATGAAAGTTTCTTTAATTGTTGCCATGGATAATGACCGTGGAATTGGAAAAAACAATGATTTGATGTGGCATTTGCCTAGTGATATGCGCTTCTTCAAAGAAACAACTTCGGGACATATTGTCGTGATGGGTCGGAAAAATTACGAGTCCATTCCTGAGAAATACCGACCGCTTCCGAACCGCGAGAATGTTGTTTTAACGAGAAACGAATCGTACGTCGCGGATGATTGCAAGATCTTTTATTCATTGGAAGAATGCTTGAATTATTACAAATCCGAAGAAGAACGAACGGTGTTTATTATTGGTGGTGGAGAAATTTACCGTCAGGCGCTTGGAATGAAGATCGTTGATGAAATGTTTATTTCTCACATTAATCATTCATTCGGAGCTGATACGTTTTTCCCTGCTTTTGACTTAAACGATTGGAAAGTTGATACGATTTTAGGGCAAGCAAAAGATGATCGGCATTCCGCTAGTTTTTCTGTAATGCGTTATACGAAGAAGTAAGTTAGTGGGATCGTTTGAATTCAGTGGACAGAAGTAAACTACTCTACTATCGCGTCCCATCTCCTAGACTCAAAATATTAATTCAAATAAGGGTATCTTTGACAAGGAAGCAATCCCTTAAACTCAGATAAACAGTGCAAAAAGTGTCACTCATTCCAGATAAGAACACAATCAAGCTTCTGCGAATTCCGTTTTCGTTTTTTTTGATGCCTATTTTTCTTTTGGCCTTGAGTCAAAGTCCGGAACCCGAGTTGTTTTACACTGTTTTATCCTTCTTAATTATCCATTTGTTGGTTTATCCAGCAAGCAATGGCTACAACAGTTATATCGACAAAGACGAAACAAGCATCGGCGGACTTGAAAAACCACCAATGCCGACAAAAGCACTATTCTATTTGACCTTAGCAATGGATTCTCTCGCTCTTTTGCTTTCATTTATTATTATTCATTGGATTTTTGCGGTGTGCATCCTGGCCTATATTCTTGCTTCTCGCGCGTATAGTTCGAAGCAAATTCGCTTGAAAAAATATCCGCTTATTGGTTTTTTAATTGTCGTGATTTTCCAAGGAGCGTTTACGTATTACATGTCCAATTTCGGAATTAACGGAGGGTCACTCTCTTTTTCGAGTTCAGACATTTACATCATGCTCGCCTGCTCCATGCAAATTGCTGGTGCCTATCCTTTGACACAAATCTATCAGCACGAGGCAGATCTGGCGGATGAGGTCACTACCTTGAGTTATAAATTGGGAATTAAAGGAACGTTTCTATTCACTGGAATTTCGTTTTTCATTTGCACGATTTTTTACTTTTTGTATTTTCAATCCGTGGATGGTTTGAAACAATTTTTCATCCTACTATTCTTATTTGTACCGATATTAGTATTCTTCACGATTTGGTTCTTAAAAACCAGGAAGAACGTCGAAGAGGCGAATTTCAAGAACACCATGCGAATGAACGCAATTGCCTCCGTTTGCATGAGCACCTGTTTTATTATTTTAATCGTTTTAAATCATTAAAGTTTGAGCTATATTTCTGCCATAGAAACTTCATTGCCTGCAAATTGCCATACACAAAAAGCAATGTCGGATTTCTATGCAAATTCAACCGACGATTTAACCGTTCGAAGAAAAATTCAAACGATTGCCCGGAAAGCTGCCATCGATACGCGTTATTCTGTGCTTGACGATTTCAGTAAGCAGCCTGAAGACTTTACTTTTTTCAGTAACAATAAGCAAATAGAGCCCGAACCGAGCTTGGGGCAGCGCATGAGTTGTTTTCGCATTGAAGCCCTGAAATTGTCGTTGGAAGCGATTACAAAAATTCAAAACATTGAAAAAATCAAGGAGTCAATCACGCATGTGATTACCGTTACGTGCACTGGACTTTTTACTCCGGGGTTGGATATTGAAATCATCAAAGAATTAAATCTCAAACCAACGACTCAAAGAAGCAGTATCAATTTTATGGGTTGCAATGCCGCGATTTTGGCTTTGAATAGTGCGAATAATATTTGCAACAGTATCCCAAACTCGAAGGTGTTGGTTGTGTGCGTAGAACTTTGCACCCTTCATTTTCAAAAAAACTACTCGGATGATTATATCCTATCGACCGCACTTTTTGCGGACGGATGCGCAGCAGTGATTGTGGATTCAGAACCAACGAACGAAACTCAACATTTAAAAATTCAAGGATTCGATTCAATGATTCTTCACGAAGGATTTCAGGAAATGGCGTGGGAAATTACGGAGAAAGGATTCATCATGAATTTGAGTTCTTACGTTTCAGATTTGATCAATGGGAACATGAAGCAATTTCTATCCTCCATGGAGCTCAAAAAAGATGCAATTGATCACTGGGCAATTCATCCCGGTGGGAAAAAGATTTTAGACGATTTTAAACATACCCTTGGACTGGATGCAAGTATACTTCATCATTCCTACGATGTTTTAAGACGGTTTGGAAACATGTCTTCGGCGACCATTTTATTTGTGCTCAAAGCACTGATTGACACGAATAAATCCGCAAGAAAAGGGGAGAACATTTTCGCTGCCGCATTCGGTCCAGGATTAAGCATCGAGACTATGCGTTTGGAATATGTTTAAAGAACGAAGTCATAAAAAGGAACTACTTGACGGTGACAACATTCCCGAAAAAGATTTGTTTCAAAACTTAAAAGAACTAGACACAATCAATCATTTGTTGGGTGGATATTCTATCACGTTTAAAGCATTAAAAAGAGTGTTGACGGAAGATAAATCCTACACCATTGTCGATATCGGTTCTGGAGGAGGAGATACCTTGAAACGCATTTTTAGTTGGTCAAAAAAGCAAAAATTGTCTGTCAATTTAGTCGGTGTCGATCTCAAACAAACCTGCATCGATTATTCAGAACGCACGCATCCAAATCCGGAAATTAAATTCATTTGCGACGATTATCGTTCTCTGCAATCACATTTAACGCAAATAGATGTGATCCATGCCTGTTTGTTCTGTCATCACCTAAGTTCCCCGGAGATTACTGAACTCATTCAATTTGCACAAAACCAAAACGCGACCTTGGTCATCAATGATTTGCAGCGCAATTGGTTTGCCTACTACTCCATCAAGATCTTAACCCGTATTTTTTCTAAATCGTATTTGGTCAAAAATGATGCGCCGCTTTCTGTTTTGCGTGGATTTGTGAAAAGCGAATTGCTCGAGATTTTAAAAAATTCTGGCGCCAAAAATTATTCAGTCCGTTACAAATGGGCATTTCGTTATGAAGTGATTGTCTATGCAAAGTGATCCAAAACAAGTCGATTGCCTCATCATTGGTGGTGGTTTAGCCGGACTGACCTTGGCCATTCAGTTAGCGAAGAATAAACGCAGTGTTTTATTGGTCGAAAAAAATACTTATCCTTTTCAGAAAGTGTGTGGCGAATATATTTCGATGGAAAGTTGGGATTTCCTAGAAACACTTGGCGCTAATTTGGGAGCGTTAAACTTACCAAAGATCAATCAGCTTCGTGTTTCCGCACATGCTGGATTTACCATAGAATCAAAACTTGAAATGGGTGGTTTTGGAATCCAACGATATACCTTGGATCACCGATTGGCGGAAATTGCGAAAGAAAATGGCGTTCAAATCATTGAAAACTGTTCTGCTTTGGATGTTCAACTCACGGATGGAAATTATGCGGTTAAAACAACAAAAGGAACGTTCAATGCCAAATTGGTTTGTGGAAGTTACGGCAAGATTGATCCGAGTTTTGTGGAGCGAAAAGGCCAACAAAAAGGAAAATACATCGGAGTGAAATACCACATCAAACGCTCTTTTCCCGACAACCTCATCGAACTGCATAATTTTAAAAATGGCTACTGCGGGATCTCAAAAGTGGATGACGGGAACTATTGTCTTTGCTACCTGACAACGACGAAAAATTTGAATGACAATGGAAATAACATCAAGCAGATGGAGCAAAACATCTTGATGAAAAACCCATTTTTGCGCACTTATTTTTCGGAATCCGAATTCATGAATGAGAAACCAATTGCGATTAGCCAGATCGGATTTAGGAAAAAAACGACGTGTCAGAATAACATTATTTTGCTCGGTGATGCAGCCGGTGCCATTGCCCCACTGTGTGGAAACGGAATGAGTATTGCCATGAGATCATCCAAAATTCTAGCGGGGCACTTGGAAGACTTCTTTCGTCAAAAAATAGAGAAACAAGAACTAATTGATCGATACACAAAAGAATGGAACACTCACTTTTCGTTTCGAATTAAGACTGGTTTTTACCTTCAGAAACTGTTCGGCAAACGATTGACCACCCTGTGGATGCTTAAGCTATTGAGTAAAACGCCTCGATTATTGCGGAGAATTGTTCGGATGACGCATGGTGAAAAATTCTAGTTTGGTAGTTGTCATTCTGTGGTTCGATATTCTACGAAATAAAAATTCCGCTCAATTCCGATTCCGATAGTTATCGGAATATCGGAACAGAACGGGAATTTTATAAGTAAACGCTTAAATTAACTTACTCTATGATGATCTTCGTCATTTTGTGGAATGTTCCGTTTGAAATTCGGATAAAGTAAACTCCTGAATACACCGACTTAACATCGAAATACGCGATTGTACTTCCTGCGTTTATAGTCATTTCATTCACTGTTTTTCCAGATAAATCAACCAATTCAACGCTTAAGTCTTCTTTCACTAAATCCAATACTTGAAGCGCGATTAAGTCCGTCGCTGGGTTTGGAAACACTTGAACATTCAAGGTGTTGAAACTTGCTTCATCCAAAGCGCTTGTTGCATCATACACAGTTGTTGTTTCTGATACTGAGCTCACGATCGACGCAACGACGTTTCCATAAAAAGTCGGTCCAACAACGTACGGATACGCTGAATTCCAATTTTCATCCACCGTAGTGAAATAGCAATATGTTCCATTCGGATATTCAGGTGTTACACAAAAACGTCCGTTATGCTCGTCCAAATAATCTTCTGTTGGATGGCTCATCCATTGATAATCTTCTCTGAAATATCCTAAAAAGTAGGTGGAATTCACCGCCGGTCCGTCAGCTACATCAGTTCCATCTGGATAATTCGTTCGAACCGTGTAGTTGGCTACTTCAAACCCTGATTTCATGCGAACAATTCCCCCTGTTCCATTCTCATTCGCATAAGCGTACGCCCCATAAATTGGATAGCCGTCATAAGCAAAACCAATCAGAGGAGAGTGCTGTGTAGAGTCAATTGCGTAGAGTCCATCAGCATCGTAAAGGTTACAAATAGTAGAAATCACCTGTAAATCTAGTTTGAAAGCTGAAGGATTTTGGTGATGGTGGTATTTCCCCATTGCTGGATGACCTTTTGAGCAATCGAAACCTGCCATTTCGGCTGGCACTGCATCTCGGTTCCATGCCTGTGAAGTACCTGGGCCACCTGGACAAGGAGCATTTCCCGGTCCGCCACACAGTGCACCCGTTGTTGGATTCCATGCTACACCGTCGCGGTAATCGAACAAGGCAACACCGTTTATGAACATACCAATATTTCCTGCCGTAGTTGATGTTACTGTTCCAGTGTTAGGCGTTGGAACCAATGGAATCTTAAAAATTGCTGTTTGATCAGTTGCTTGCGATGGATTTCCATCTAAAAATGGTCCAGTTGGATAAGAGGGTATTCCGTGAGTTGTTACGTATGACCAAGTTGGAGAATATTGCACGAGTTGACAGTTAACTGCGATTCCATTGCTGATCGCCGTAGAATTTCCAGACATGTAGTACGATCCGGTTGTCGTCGTGTTTTGCAACCATGATGTGATGGCTGGATTCGTTTGTGCGAAGCTTACTGATGCTAGCAGAAACGCAAAAAGTAGAGAAGCTGTATTTTTCATAATATGAATTTGTTTGTAATTAAGTCGCTCTTTCTAACAGAAACTTGCGCTTCAACCAAAATCAATTTGGAAATCCGAAGCGACGGTTGTAGAGGAAGGTACGATCTGTTAGGGTACAAAGAAAGGCAATAAGATCTTTTTGATCGGTTTCGGTGAGGTGCATGTCCGCTTTCAACTTTTCACTCAAATATGGATTGATTTGGTCGAGTTCATCGGCGTAATACTTTACAACTTCGCGCAATTTTCGGTAGCGTCCATCGTGCATGTATGGATAGGTGTGCTCAATGTTTCGAAGGGTTGGAATGCGGAATTTGAGAGAATCGGTACCGACTTTTGTGATACCGTAGCGTCCAAGATCGTTCAACGTGGGATCGATGGACAACCCGTTACTCGCGAAGTCGTTCGAGTTGAACAAGGGCGCGATGTGACACGAATTGCAGTGTTGATCGAAGAGTTTGAGTCCGTTTTTTTCTTGCGCTGTGAATTCCACTTCACCTCTAGTGAATTGATCGTACTTAGAATTGCTGGAAACCAATGACGTTGTAAACTGTGAGAAGGCCTGTAAAAGAGTTTTGCTCGATGCAACTGAATCCCCAAAAGCATTAAAAAATTCTCCTCGATACTGTTTGGAACTATTGACATAGTCAAGCACGTTTTTGAGCGTGTTATCCATTTCGGCAAAATGCTCTATCGGATTGAGTGCTTGGACATCAAGGTGGTTGACACCACCGTCCCAATGAAAACTCGAATTCCAAGCTAGATTGATCAAAACGGGCGAGTTGCGCGTTCCTTTTCGTCCTTCAATTCCATGACTCACGGCGTGATCTACGTGCGTGAAACCGGTATATTGCAAATGACAATTGGCGCAGGAAATGGTGTTGTCACGCGAAAGTTCTGGGTCGTAAAACAGTTTTCGTCCTAGCTGGAAACCTTCTTCGGTGATTGGATTTTTCTCGAAATCGTAGATCGGTTCAGGCCAATCGGCGATTTGTGAGCGCTGGTCATCGTCGATCCAGCCTTCGTTGAAGGATACTAGGATGGCACTGATCCCCACGAGTGCGATGAGCAAGAATCTACTCAATGGAAAAATAGTTGGAAAGTTGATTGGACAGCTGAACCGCGTCGGCTCCTGGAATCATGACTTCGTTGAGTAGTTGCATGTCAATTTGATCCAAAAACTGGGAAAGATTCAATTTTATGAGAATTACTTCGTCCGTATTTATCGGGAAGGTGAGTTTCCGAGAAGTAGCGTGCGGCGGCAAGTATCCACCCAAATGGTACTCGAAATGGGTGTTTGAATCGCGTTTTTTTCCCTCGACCTTAAAATTGATGTACCCAGAATTCCACGCCCAATACATTCCTTTGATTGGGTCAAGATCGCCTTCCAAAATTCCAGAAACATTAGCGAGACTGTCGGTTCCGATTAGAAATGAAATGGAATCTAGTTGAACGTTGAATTTTGCGTTTGGATAGCGGATTACCCAAGATTCAGGCTCTTCCAAGTCGACTAAATGATAACTGTTTTCCTCTTTGAAATGCGTTTCATTCTTACCGTGAAGTTCGATGTTAGAAATGTAAAAACGCAACGTTTCGATTTCGTACATTTCTGCAAATTGATGAGAATCAAATTGAATTTCGATTCTATCCTGCGCATTCGAAGAATAAGCGACGAGGAAAAGCAGACAAAGTAGACTTCGAATCATCTCTTCTTCGGTCCTTTACGCATTTGTTGGAACGCTCTGTGGATTATTTCCTTTAGTTTTTTCTGTTGAGCTATATCGCAATATTGCGATATGTCATTAAAAAAAGTGTAAGTCATTTTTTCGATTTCTGCGTGATTCGCTTCAATTTTATCTTGGATTTCTGACACATCACTATCGGTCCCAAGTTTTGAGAACAAGTTCTCGTGCAAGGTGCGATCAATTTGCATCAACGCACGCTTTTTAATATGGTGATCTTTTTCCAGCGCAAGAACTTTTGCCGCATTTGGACCTTCAATTCCTAGTTCTGCGATCAAATCGCCTGCTTTTGGAGGATGATGACCAGGATGACCAGTCAAGAAGAAAATGAGCATGCCAACATTAATGATGACGAGCGCGGCGATGACGATTTTGTATAATTTCGTGCGTGGCATTACAATTGATTTAAATGTGAGAAGTACTGCTCACTAAATGAAGTGTCATTTGAATTCGCTGAAGTCGATGTGCTTGAAAAATAAATATTTACGGCAATCAGCGCGGCGATACTTGCCGCAACCAGCCAGATCGTGCGCTTGGGTACAAGGTCGATTGTAGTTCGAACGCCTCTTGGAATCTCTCGAATACGTGCGAGCACGTGCGCAGGAATCGAAGGAGATGTCACTCGCTCCGAAACGTCCATGATGTCTTCTATCCACTGTTCTTCTTTGTTCATATCTGTATCTTTTGTTGTCGATTTCGTCAAAAACTTGCGCTCACGACTTATTTTTTAAATAATATTCCCCCAACAATTCTCTCAAACGTTTATTCGCTCTGAAAAGCAGCGACTCGATGGACGACACACTCATCTCCATCATTTCCGAAATTTCGGTGTAGCTGTACCCTTCAATTTTCGCCAAACGGAACGCACGACTTTGATTTTCCGCTAAGGAATCAATCGCATCGAAGAGAATTTGAGCGCGTTCTTTGTCTTCCAATTCAACTCCCGGATGATTGAAATTGATCGTGTGCGAAGAAATCCCTTCCGAATGATCGTCCAAAATAGTCAGCGTACCTTGGCGTTTGATGCGCGTTTTGTTGCGCAAAAACTCCTTGCCCTTGTTATGTGTGATCGCGTAGATCCACGTAGAGAGTTTGGAATTTCCATTGAATGAATCGAGGGACAAATAAATGGCAACAAACACTTCTTGTAACAAATCTTCGGCATCTTCGGTGTTTCGAAGCAGCTGAATGCAGCTTCCATAAATTTTTTGGGCGTAGGCAATTGTGAGGTAAGAAAACGCTGTATCCTTATCCCGTTGCGCAAGCACAAGAAATTCCTCTTCCGTCAAATTATTGAATTCGAACCTAATATACTAGTTCTGCCGACGAACCACTTCTGTTTTTGTAGCTTTACTCTATGAAAAATTGCGCTTTCCTCTTTACTTTCTTTCTTTTTACCTTGATTTCTTGCACCGAAACAGCAGTTGACAAACCAAAAACCAAAGACACAATTATTTATTCTGCTTCCTTGCGTGAGTTATCCGATACGGAGTATCCTGACAATCCAGATATCACCGTTCGAAATGAAAAATACACGACAACGACGATGAAATCGATTGAATTTGTGAAAAAAGGAGAATTGTTTGATATGCGTCTGATTTCCGACAATTCAAAAGACGACACGGCTCATCTGTTCAAGATCGATTTGATGGAATTCATTCCAACTATTCCCGAGTATGTGCGTGAAGACGATTATTTGTCATTGATAGCAATTGTGAACCAGGAATGGAATCGAAACCAAGTCAAGTGGCAAGACGATCAACTTAAAACAGCGTCGCATCAGGAGTTCTGCTTAGTGAATGGTGAAAAAGTGACTCGAATCGACTTGGCAAGAAACTGCTTGAACGCCTATCTCTGGGAAGTTTTATTGTATACGGAAGTAAATGGTTCTAATCAAGTGTTTTACCACGGCTGGTTCGATTTCCCGAAGGAACTGTACCAAGAATTGTACGCGAAACGCAACGGAAAGAAGTTTGATGCGATGGCCGATTATTTGGTCGAATGGAAAAATCCACCGAGCGAGAAAATTAATTTGTCGAAATTGAGAACGGTGATCAGCGAAGTGCATCCGTCGTATGCCAACTTATCCGATGTGATGTACCCAATTTCGGGCGAGCGTAAGAAAAAGCAAGTTGGAGTTATCACACCTACGAAAGTTACGAAGATGACTGATTTTTATACTGACGCTTCGACCTTCGCGACCTTCTCTCCCCCTGGATTTTACAATCGCGCCGATCCGCGGAAAACAGAGCTGGGAAGATTCCAGAAATTAGAAACCGTTTCCTATCTAAAAACGGAGACAAATTTGGGCGAACGTGCCGAGTTTCATTTCAATTATTCAGATGATAAAGGGAGGAAAACTCAGTTTATCATTGGTGGATTGGATATATCAGCTTTGCCTCGACTCTCGACGGAAGAAGCCAATTCAGGCCATCAGTTCTCGATGGGAATTGGAAATCATCCGTTTTATGAGGATTACGCATTGCATCAGGGACAGTGTAGTTTGACGAATCCGAATTTCGGCGTGCTATTGGACGAGCATGGAAAATGGCTCGACAGTCATTTTATTGGAATTGATGGACCGCTGCTTCATCTAGATAAAATGGATCCGAATAAATTGCACGTTTGGATTTTAAGCTTTGAGCGACATGCTTTGATTGCGCATTATTTGGTGGAGTTGAGGAAGGTGAGAGAAATGTATTATGAATAATGAAACGAATTCAATTAAACCTCTCGATTCATCAGAAAGACCGCCAATCCAACCAATGCTTCTTTCTTTGAAGCATCGACATCAATCATCTCCAAGGATTTCAGTGCGATCGCATAATGCTCTTGCATGCGGGCTTCACAGAAAGAGCGAACGTCTAACTGATCAAACAATCTTCGAGTACGATCCACTTTTAACTCCACGTTGTTCTCGTTTTGCAGTTGCTTGATCACTTCGCGCTGCTCCAAGCTTGCATGCTTGAGTGCGGTAAGGTGAAGGATCGTTTTTTTGTTCGCAATCACGTCGCCTCCAACTTGTTTTCCAAATTTTTCTGGATTAGCGTAGAGGTCGAGGAGATCGTCTTGAATTTGGAAGGCAATTCCAATGTGTTGGCCGAAATTATATATGTGACTACGATTTTCCGAAGATGCTTCGGCGACAATTGCACCAATTTCTAATGCACAACCGAGCAGAACAGATGTTTTAAGTCGGATCATTTCGATATACTCATCAATAGAAACGTCGGATCGCTCCTCGAAATCCATGTCTATTTGCTGACCTTCGCACACTTCGATTGCTGTTTTATTAAACAATTCGAAGGCCGGCGGCAACAATTTCGGCTCGATTTTACCAAGAAGTTGATACGCCTTGATCATCAATACATCTCCCGATAAAATTGCGACATCTTGGTTCCATTTTTCGTGCACCGTTTTCATATTTCGGCGCATTGGCGCAGCATCCATGATGTCATCGTGTATGAGTGTGAAGTTGTGAAAAACTTCAATGCAAAGCGCTTGAGAAAGAGCTTTATTGGCCGTTGAGCCGAACAATTCGGCGCTCAACAAGGTTAAGATCGGTCGGATACGTTTTCCTCCTATCCCTAAAAAATAGCGAAGTGGATCGTACAACTGACTCGGTGATTCAGGAAACTCAATTTTAGCGAGTTCTGTTTCAATTAACGCGGTATACGCTTTTAATTCTGTCATGCGATAATGCTCATGAGGTAATCGCCGTAGCCACTTTTCAACAGAGGTTTCGCCAATTCTTTTAGTTGTTCGGCATTGATGAATCCAGCGCGGTACGCCACTTCTTCAATACAACCGATTTTGAGTCCTTGCCGATCTTCGATCACCTGAACAAACTGTCCAGCTTGCATGAGCGAAGGAAATGTTCCAGTATCTAACCAAGCTGTTCCACGGTTCATCATGGCTACTTTCAATTCTCCTCGACGCAAATATTCTGCATTCACATCCGTAATTTCGTATTCGCCGCGTGCCGAAGGTTCCAAGTTTTTAGCAATTCCCACCACTGAATTGTCGTAAAAGTACAATCCAGGTACAGCAAAATTCGACTTCGGTTTCACCGGCTTTTCTTCAATGGAAATGGCGTTCATATTTTCATCAAACTCCACAACTCCATAGCGTTCGGGATCGCTCACGTGATACGCGTATACGACACCACCCGTGGGATCTGCATTTTCTTTGAGTAAATTTCCCATTCCAGCACCGTAAAAAATATTATCGCCTAAAATGAGGGCCACTTTATCGTCCCCAATAAATTCTTCTCCGATGACAAATGCCTGTGCCAATCCGTTTGGAATTACTTGTTCGGCATATTGAAACGTGCAACCGAGACCTAATCCATCGCCCAATAATTTCTTGAAATTCGGGAGATCGTGGGGAGTAGAAATGATTAAAATATCTTTGATTCCAGCCGCCATCAAAACTGATAATGGGTAATAAATCATTGGTTTGTCATAGATGGGCATGAGCTGTTTACTCACTGCAAGCGTTAGTGGGTGAAGTCGCGTGCCTGATCCACCTGCAAGAATAATTCCTTTCATAATCGAAATTCGTTTGGGCTAAAGATATTCAATTGGGCGCGATGTCCCAAGTGATTTATTCGGAAGTTTTGGAAGATTCCGATCCTGGACCGTCATTTGGATTAGGATGGACATCAATGTCGTCCCAATCGAGATCACTTTCCTCGGTGTACGCATCAAAGAATGGTTCTTCGAAGGATTTCGTGGTCAAACGTCGTTCGAGCGACAAAAGCAAACTCGGGAGCAAGACCAAATTGGTGATCATCGCGATGAGCAAGGTCAAGGAAATCAATAATCCAAGGGCCTGTGTTCCTCCAAATTGAGAGAAACTAAACATCGAGAATCCGCAGAAAAGAACGATAGATGTATAAAACATTCCGAGTCCTGCTTCGCGAATTGCCATGATCACACATTCTTTCAGATCCCATTGTTTGGTCTTAAGTTCGAGTCGGTATTTGGCCAAATAATGGATTGTGTCATCCACCGAAATTCCGAAGGCGATGCTAAATACAAGTAGTGTGGATGGTTTCAAAGGAATGCCAAACCAGCCCATAATTCCCGCAGTGAAGAGGAGTGGAATGAAATTCGGAATCAGTGAAACCATTACCATTCGCCATGAGCGGAATAGAATCGCCATGAGCACGGCAATTGCCAAGATGGCGAAGATCAAACTTGTGATGAGATTTAAGACAAGGTATTTGGTTCCTTCAGAGGCCACGCGCGAAGCTCCTGTTATAGTTATTTCGTAGTATTCTTTATCGATTGCTCTGCGCAGTTTTTTGCTGAAACCTTTCTTTCCAAATTCCTCCTTGATGGAAGACGGATCCATATCGTATGCCGCAATTTTGTCGGCATCGCCTTTGGCAATCACTTTTGTGAGCGCGTTGAAAATTGCTGGATATTGGAAGACAATCGAATCGTAGTAAATGCCTTGCTTCTTCCTTTTCGATGTTGCCAATTTGTAGTACTTCTCGATCTGCTTTTTGTCTGGATTCAAGATTCCGTCAATCTGCAATTGCATTGAATCAACAATATCACTCACTTCATACGAACCGACGTCCATCATTTGAGATCGAATCCTCAAAACGCGGTTTGACGTATCTACTAAGTCGCTGATCGCCATTCCAGCACCCTTCGAATTTGTGACTATCGAACTATCGAGGTAATTCTTGAGAACGCTCAATTTTCGTTTGTTCGTGATGAGCGTGAACTGAGAATAATCGTTATCGTGGTAGGCCATATTAGCGGCTTTCAACACATCTACAAAGGAAACAAACCGAGTAAAAAGTGTGTCTTTTGAGTACCGACGTTGAATACTGTCAACCGATTCGAGCGTATGCTTCTTCGCCAATCGACTCTTCTCTTTATAGTCGATCATTACCTCAAAAGGAATCGATCCTCCAAAATTTTCTTGAATGAAATTCACATCTTTCAAAATTTGATCGCCTTCGGGTAAATCGCCCGTCAGGTTACCAGTCGCTTCGATGCGCGTCATTCCTATGATGCTAAACACAACAAGTGAGATTGAAGTAAGGTACACCAATTTTCGATGATTCTCTGCCACGTTCACTAAACTATTGAGCAAGCCAACCGCAAATCGACGGTCTAGGTGCTTCAAATGTTTTTTACGGGGTTTTTTTGAGAAGGAAAGAATAATCGGAAGAATGGAAATGGAAAGAACGAAGACTAACATGATATTGATCGATGCACTAATTCCAAACTCGATCAGTTTTGGTGAGTTGGTCGTGATGAAGGTTAAAAACCCAAGCGAAGTCGTAAGATTCGTTAAGAATGTCGCCGTGCCAATTTTCCGAATAACGCGTGCAAGAGCCTTGACTTTATTTCCATGGTCTTTGACTTCCTGATGGTATTTAGTGATGAAGAAAATGCAGTTTGGAATTCCGATGACAATCATCAACGGAGGAATCAATGCCATGATAATGGTGAGATCAAATCCGAGTACACCGATCAATCCGATGGACCAAATCACGGCAACAACAACGATCAAATTGCAAATAAATACAACTCGCAGTGACCTAAAAAAGAGGTAAAGAAGCAAAGACGTAACTAAAATTAGCAAGCCTACGAAGACGTACATTTCCTTTACAACGCGTTTTCCAATAATCACTCGAAGGTGGGGAAGTCCAGCGAATTTAGCATGACCAAACTCCTTTGAATAGGACGAAGCGAGTTCCTCTATATCAAGTACAACGTTCGCTTTTTCCTGATCGAGCAGAAATCTACCGTCAATTTCCACCATCATCAAAGACGCATTCTTGTCATTGAAGAGCAAGTCTTTGTACATTGGATTATCGCGGATTTCGCGTTGGATCGAATCGATGGATTTTTCTTTATACGTAGTATCCGAGAACACACGGTGCGCATCAAATTTTCCTTTTTCGCGGTTGTTGTAGATCGTGAAAAGATTGGCTTCAGAAACCACAGACTCTACTCCTTCAAGCGTGAGAATGGAATCGCCCAATTCTTTCCATTTGCGAAAACGTTCTTCTGTGTAGAGCGAATCCGTTTGAATCCCGATTACGAGAACACCGCCATCTTCGCCAAACATTTCTTGGAACCGCTCATAGTCGATACTCGCTTGCGCCGTTTTGGGTAGAAGCACACCGTAACGGTTATCGAGCTTCAATCCTGTAACGGCATGGTAGCCTAAAAATACGGTAAGTAAAGTTAGTAACCCTATGATTATTAGTCGATTCCTTAAAATTAGATTAGCAACAAATTGCCACATAAACGTCTGGTTTCCTTGAATTCTAATTAACAAAGGTACTATAATATATTCGTGTTTAAAGAAATTGACAGACCAATAAATGCAGTAAAAATGGGCGAAAATGGATTCTTTTTTAAATGAAGTTGGACTTCGAAGAGCTATCGTCTTATTTTTTTGATTTTTAGTCGCCTTTTAAAAAGAAGAAGCATTGCGAAAATACTTCCGAAGATTAACACAAGATTAACAGCACCGTATGGGCTTTCGAGAAATTCTTTGTCCCGTTTGAACACAAAAAACAATGCATTTAATCCGATAAATGCAATCATAAGCATCAATAGAAACGACCTCGAACCTTTCAATATCATCGATTTAGATGGAAGGAAGGTACGAAAAATTTCATTCGAAAAAAAATCCTTTAGAAATGTTTAGCGTCCAGGATGTCCGCCATCTCCTGCTGGATCGATTTTGCAGCTAATCCTGCTTGTGCCGCAAAATCTTCGCCTTGGGATGCGTAGATGATGGCTCTCGAAGAATTGACGAGCAGTCCACAATCATCATTCCAGCCATAATTCGCCACATCTTCGAGCGATCCACCTTGAGCACCAAGGCCTGGTACCAAGAAAAAATGTTCGGGAACCAATTTTCGCACTTCGCCAATTCCTTCAGCGCGTGTGGCTCCAACGACGTACATCAAATTGTCTTTCGTTCCCCAATCTTTGGATTTCTTCAAGACTTTTTTGTACAATTCCACGTTATTCCCATCCGCCATGAATTGAAAGTCGAGCGCGCCTTTGTTGGAGGTCAACGCGAGTAATATCACCCATTTCCCTTGGTATTCGAAGAAAGGCGTCACACTGTCTGAGCCCATGTACGGCGCAATGGTCACACAATCTGCATCGAGGTATTCGAAGAATGTTTTGGCGTAGTAACTCGATGTATTTCCGATGTCGCCTCGTTTCGCATCGGCAATTGTGAGGATGTTTTTGGGAATATAATTGAGTGTTTTTTGAAGCGAATCCCAGCCTTTCGGTCCGTGACATTCGTAAAATGCTACGTTGGGTTTGTATGCAACACAGTACTCTTTCGTTGCGTCGATTATCGCTTTGTTGAATTCAAAAATGGGATCTTTCGTTTCCAATAAATATGGTGGAATTTTTTCCAAATCAGGATCCAATCCAACGCACAAAAACGAGCGTTTCATGCGGATTTGTTCTATGAGTTCTGATCGTGTCATACCTCTTCGCCTTTCAGTTTTTCGGCGTTTTCTGCCATTTTCAATGCGTCAATCATTTCTTGAATGTCGCCATTCATAAATGCGCTCAAGTTGTACATCGTTTTATTGATGCGGTGATCGGTAATGCGTCCTTGCGGATAATTATACGTGCGAATTTTTGCCGATCGATCACCTGTGGAAACCAAGGATTTTCTGTGCTCCGATCGTGCGCTTTGCAATTTCTCCAATTCAATTTGGTACAAGCGCGAACGTAACATCGAGATCGCTTTTTCCAAGTTTTTGTGTTGCGAACGACCATCTTGACATTCGGCCACTACTCCTGTTGGAATGTGCGTTAATCGAATTGCCGACTCTGTCTTATTGACGTGCTGACCACCGGCACCCGAAGCTCGGTATGTATCGCGGCGCACATCAGACATGTTTAAGTCCAAATCGACCTCCTCCGCCTCTGGTAAAACCGCCACTGTGATCGCCGATGTGTGCACACGCCCTTGCGACTCCGTTTCTGGAACACGTTGAACTCGGTGCACGCCCGATTCGAATTTCAAGACTCCATAAGCCGCAGGCGCGTCAATGTTCATCGTGATTTCCTTGAATCCTTTGGTTCCACCTTCGTTCGAGTTCACTACTTCATAGGACCAGCCCATTTCTTTGAAGAACATTGTGTACATGCGGAAGCAATCCTCCACGAAAATACAAGCTTCATCTCCGCCTGTTCCCGCGCGAAGCTCCATGATGGCGCACTTTTCATCTTCGGGATCTTTTGGAATCAACATAAACTTGATTTTCTCTTCCAGTTCTGGCCGAGCATTTTCCAATTCGTCGATTTCCATCTTTGCCATTTCGCGCATTTCAGGATCCTTCTCCGCCGCCAACAATTCCTTTGAACTCGTCAAATTGTCCAGCAAATATTTGTAGTCTTTGTAGATGATGTCCAAATCCTCCAACTCCTTGTATTCCTTGTTCAAACGGACATAGCGTTTCATGTCCGCGATGATGTCCGGGTCAGTAATCAACTTCCCGACTTCCATAAATCGGTAATGAATTGCCTCTAATTTCTGCAATAAATCATTCATGCTTATGCGTATATAAATTCACCATGCGGTGATTTGATCGTTAGTTTTTTCGTGTCGGCAGCTTCTACTCGACCGATAATTTGTCCATTCACATTGAATGACTCCGAGATCGCGATAATTTTCTCGGCAATTTCCTCTGGAACGTACAATTCCATGCGGTGTCCCATGTTGAACACTTTGTACATTTCTTCCCAACTCGTCCCCGATTCTTCCTGAATCATTTCAAACAAAGGCGGCGTTGGAAATAAACTGTCCTTTATAATATGTACATCGTTCACGAAATGCAGTACTTTGGTTTGCGCACCGCCCGAGCAATGCACCATTCCGTGAATCTGCGTTCGGTATTCGTCCAAAATTTTCTTTATGATCGGAGCGTATGTTCGCGTTGGCGAAAGCACCATTTGACCAGCATCGAGGGAAGTAATTGTTGCGTCTGTCAAGTTTTTTGAACCTGAGTACACCAACTCCGAAGGAACAGACGGATCAAAACTTTCGGGGTATTTTTCGGCGAGTGTTTTGTTGAATACATCGTGACGGGCGGAGGTCAATCCATTGCTTCCCATTCCACCATTGTATTTCTCTTCGTATGTCGCTTGACCGAAACTCGCCAAACCAACAATCACATCCCCTGGTTGAATCGTGTGATTTGAGATCACCTCCGAGCGTTTCATGCGGCAAACTACCGTAGAATCGACGATAATCGTCCGAACTAAGTCACCGACATCCGCCGTTTCTCCACCTGTCGAGTGAATTCCAATTCCTTGATTTCTCAATCCTTCGAGTAGTTCCTCCGTTCCGTTGATGATTGCCGAAAGCACTTCTCCAGTGATCAAATTCTTGTTTCTTCCGATGGTTGACGAGAGCAAAATTTTGTCCGTCGCCCCAACGCAGAGCAAATCGTCGATGTTCATGATGAGTGCATCCTGTGCAATTCCCTTCCAAACCGAGATGTCACCCGTTTCTTTCCAGTACATGTATGCCAGCGCCGATTTCGTTCCAGCCCCATCTGCATGCATCACGATGCAATAATCTTCGTCGCCGCTCAAATAATCGGGCACGATTTTGCAAAAAGCCTGAGGAAAAAGACCTTTGTCAACGTTCTTAATTGCGTTGTGCACATCTTCTTTCCCAGCGGAAACACCACGTAAATTGTATCGAGTATCTGACATAATAAAAAGTGAGGTGCAAAGGTAGTGAATTTTGGGTGAGGTGGATTATTGGATCGTTAGATTACTGGATCATTAGATTATTGGATGAGTTGGATGAGTTGGATGAGTTGGATTCGGTCCTGATCGCTGAAAATAAACTAAATCCAAGCGCATCGCGCTCCAATGATCCAGAAATCTCTCTAGCCTTTGGCACAATTTCCACACTGCTACGAATTACGTTCAATTCGTTATGAAGCTGTATTGAATTACACTCTTTAACGGAAAACTAACTTTCGGCGTTTTGAAAGCGAATATTGTAGGTTTCCGTGAGGATGAAATTTCCAGAAAGTTTATCTCCTGAGGGACTTACAAATCCTTTAATGGTACCAGAATTTCCTTTCGTTAGCAACGATTTCAGTTGATTTTCCGTCAATTTCTTACCCATCAACTCAAACGGAACCTTGAAGCCACACTCTTTAAAATTAGAACAACCGATGGCTGTTTTCCCTTTCATCAATTTCGCTTTGGAGCACTTCGGACAGTCGATTCTTTCGAGGTCAATTTCCTTTTTTTCGCGTTTCACAGCGGGCTTTTTCGCTTTCTTTTCAGGTTCTTGGAAAAATT
>CALFOS010000187.1 GCA_937919725.1 uncultured Fluviicola sp.
CCAATTGAATGGAAAAAAATGGCTGAAAATCAATATACAGAAGATAATATTCGCTCCCTCGATTGGAAGGAACACATCCGTTTGCGCCCCGGTATGTACATCGGAAAGTTAGGAGATGGCTCCGCCGCTGACGATGGAATTTACATCCTAGTAAAGGAAACGATCGATAATAGTATCGATGAATTCGTGATGGGGAATGGCCGCCAAATCAAAGTGGTCGTGAAGGATGGAAAAGTAACTGTTCGCGATTGGGGGCGTGGAATTCCACTCGGAAAAGTAGTGGATTGCGTTTCTCAAATCAATACAGGGGGGAAATACGATTCGAAAGCATTTAAGAAATCGGTTGGATTGAACGGTGTGGGAACGAAAGCTGTGAACGCGCTCTCAAGCCATTTTATGGTCTACTCGGTGCGCGATGGTCAGAAAAAACAAGCTTCTTTCGAACGCGGTGAGTTGATCGAAGATCTTCCCGTTTCAAAAACAGACGAGGAAAACGGGTCTTACTTTGAGTTTATTCCAGATGAAAAAATCTTCAAAAAAGTCAATTTCAAGTCGGTCTACCTCCAAAAAATGATGTGGAATTATTGTTACCTCAATCGTGGGTTGACATTAAAAATGAACGGTGAGAAGTTCCATTCCAAAGATGGGCTGAAAGATCTGCTCGAAAACAATATGGACGGCGATCCGCTCTACCCAATCATTCATTTGGAAGGAGAGGATATCGAGGTGGCATTCACGCATGGAAAAACATACGGCGAGGATTATTCGTCTTTCGTCAACGGTCAACATACAACGCAAGGTGGAACGCACCAAAGCGCATTTCGTGAGTCCGTAGCCAAAGTCATCCGCGATTTCTACAATAAAAATTACGAAGCATCGGATATTCGTCAGTCGATTGTTGCTGCAGTTGCTGTAAAAGTCGTGGAGCCGATCTTTGAATCACAAACTAAAACGAAATTAGGATCACAGGAAATTGAGCCGGATGGAAAGTCGATGCGTGCGTTCATCAACGATTTCTTGAAAGAGAAGTTGGATAATTACTTGCACCGAAATCCGAAAGTGGCCGAAACGATTGAGAAGAAAATCCGCCAGTCGGAAAAAGAGCGAAAAGAGCTGTCGGGAATTCGAAAAATAGCGCGTGATCGCGCGAAGAAAGCGAACCTGCACAACAAGAAATTGCGCGATTGCAGAGTGCATCTCACAGATGAAAAAGACCCGCGACGCGAAGAAACAACATTGTTCATCACCGAGGGAGATTCGGCGAGTGGATCGATTACCAAGTCGAGAGATGTGAACACGCAAGCCGTATTTTCACTTCGAGGGAAGCCCTTGAATTGTTATGGCTTAACGAAGAAAGTGGTATACGAAAACGAGGAATTTAACCTCATTCAAGCCGCTCTCAACATTGAAGACGAGATGGATGATTTGCGCTACAACAAGATCGTTGTAGCAACCGATGCCGATGTCGATGGGATGCACATTCGAATGCTCCTCCTCGCATTTTTCTTGCAGTTTTTCCCGGATTTGATTAAGCGGAATCATGTGTACATCTTGCAAACCCCACTTTTCCGCGTGCGCAACAAGAAGAAAACGATTTACTGTTATTCCAACGAAGAACGACGAAAGGCAATTGTAGAATTGGGTCGAAATCCAGAGATCACACGATTCAAAGGACTTGGTGAGATTTCACCGGACGAGTTCAAGAATTTTATTGGCGAAGACATGCGTTTGGAGCCTGTTATTCTCTCCAAAGAAGCATCCGTCGAGACAATCCTTTCTTATTTCATGGGAAAAAACACACCAGAACGACAAGATTTCATCATCAACAACCTTCGCGTAGAGGGTGATCTCGAAGAAGAAATAGCACAAACCGATTCATCGGAAGATGACGAACTTGTAAAAGCATCCTAGTAAATGGCAGAAGACGAAAATGAAGAAATGGATAATCTCAACGAAGAGAATTCCGAAGACCAAAAGGAAGGTAGTGTAAATTTTGTTGATGATTCAATCATCCCAGTTGGTGGACTCTACGAAAATTGGTTTTTGGAGTACGCTTCTTACGTAATTCTCGAGCGCGCCGTTCCTGGATTATACGACGGATTGAAACCAGTTCAGCGACGAATTCTTCACTCGATGAAGGAAATGGACGACGGTCGCTACAATAAAGTGGCCAATATCATCGGAAACACGATGAAGTATCACCCGCATGGAGACGCGTCCATTGGAGATGCTTTGGTACAAATCGGACAGAAAGATTTGATGATCGACATGCAAGGGAACTGGGGGAACACGCTCACAGGTGACCGAGCTGCAGCTGCTCGATACATCGAAGCACGTTTGTCCAAGTTTGCGCTTCATATTGCCTTCAATGCAAAAACGACGAAATGGCTGAGTAGCTACGATGGTCGAAACAAAGAACCTGAAAATCTCCCTGTAAAATTCCCACTTCTCCTCGCTCAAGGTGCTGAAGGAATTGCCGTTGGATTGGCGTGTAAAATCATGCCGCACAACTTTATCGAGCTAATTGAACAATCGATCAACCATCTTCGAGGGAAGAAAGTCACGATTTTACCTGATTTTCCGAATGGAGGAATGGCGGATTTCTCGAATTACAATGATGGACTTCGTGGAGGAAAAATTCGTGTTCGAGCAAAGATTATCAAGAAAGACAGTAAAACTTTGGTTGTCAACGAAGTTCCTTATGGCACAACGACAACGCTGATCGAGTCTATTCTGAAAGCCAATGACAAAGGGAAAATAAAAATCCGAAAGGTAGAAGACAACACAGCGGCAATTGCAGAGGTCATTATTCACCTTGCACCTGGCGTTTCTCCCGACAAAACAATGGATGCTCTGTATGCATTTACCGATTGCGAAGTGTCCATTTCTCCAAATAGTTCGGTGATTGATGGAGAACATCCGCGTTTCATGGGGATGACCGAA
>CALFOS010000188.1 GCA_937919725.1 uncultured Fluviicola sp.
CACAAGTTTATGGTATAAGCGGTTTGTTATAATGACTTAGGCTTCTGTGGTCCTGACGATTGAATATACATATAGGCAACAAGAAGTCGAGTGTCCTATTTCATTTTTTCAAATTTCACGCGATCGACCTGACCATCAGATTCAATAATAAGGTAATAAAACCCTGTTTCTATTCGAGAACAGTTAATTTCTGTCATACCCGGATCGATGTTACTCAACATGAGAATTAACTCACCCAAGGAATTAACAACCGTCAGTTTATCAATTGAAAAACCAGTCCTTAAACGGATTACGTCGACTGCAGGATTTGGCGCTACAGAAAAGTCTGGTTCATCATGATCGTCCGATCCTAGGTAACACCAAAATCCTTCATCGCTTAGATCACCATTGATTCGATTCCCATTACTTTGAATGAAATTTTTTAGAGCTTGTACTAGGTTACTTAGTGAATTGTTAGAATGAGGCATCCAATTGGCTTGGTGTGGTTCTAGTATTAGTTCGTCACGAATGAGCGCTATTTTCGGGTCGATAATGGAATTTAGATATTCTGGAGTAAACGACTGTGCTATTTCACATACACGGTTCAACAAAACTTGTCGCGCTGCTGGTATTGTTTGTAATCTGGATCTGAATATATTTCTCGGGACGGTATCAAACCCCAGAATTATTGCAAAGTCCTGTATGAGTTCAACTCCAGAATTAAAACTAAAATTAAAATCCCACGGAATCAATTTAACCTTCCCGTGAAATTGATCGGCGTAAATGAAGTAATTTCGTCCCTGAATAAATGGAGAGTCTCCATTACCTATAATGTAATCAACGGCAAGTTGAGTGAGAGCCTTATCAAAATCCAACACTTCACCGATTCCTGCTAGAAATTCACCATCCGGTGCAGTATTGATAAACTCGATGAAATCCAATAATTCTGAATGGTACAAGGTGCCTTCATTCGTTCTTAGTTCCATAGTATCTTCATACATCGCCCAATCTTGTCCGTGCCAGCTTAATGCATTTCTGAAAAATGGCTTATATAAATTTCCATGTGGTTGAACAAAGTAGTTCTCTAAAAATTCCTTGTCCACTTGTTCGATAGCGACATAAAGTCCCCAATATTCGTTGTTTAAGTAGAGCTTAAAATAGGAAGTTCTAGGTGCCGGAATACTCAAACTCCGCAGGAGATCATAAGCTAATGCATCTCTAAGCATCGTCCCATCGGAGTAGGTATTAGATAAGTTCAATTTTCGAAGACCATCGAACTTCCAATCTTTAAACTCTCCAAAATCTACCTTAAAGTGTTTCCGTTTAGAGGAGGAGATGCCACTGGATGTTAATCCCTTAATTCTGAATCCCACGGAATCTAGAACAACGCCGTCGATCTCAACGAATGATGCCAAAACATATTGCTTTAAATCGAAATCAGGCGGATTACTATCATAGACAGCATCGTAGTGAACTAACAATGTATCCCAATAATCTGGATCAGTAAAAGTGAGGCGAATTTCATGAATGTAGGAATCATCAAATACATTCATTCCTGATTGTGTCCTACCGAATTGGGGAATAATGAAATAAGCAGTTAATAGAATGATTCGAATCATGGTGAATAAATGTAGTGAAAAATGATTTTGTCTCCATCACATTCATAGTATCATTGATTCAACGGTAGAATCGAGTGATTAAAAAAAAACGCCCCGACATCCAGTTGCTACTGAATTGACGGGGCGTTTAAAATTTGAGTAGATCTACTCTATTCGATAAAGCCTAAGCCTCTTTCTCCTCAGGTTTTGGCATAAGAACCTTACGTGAAAGTTTCCACTTGCGCGTTTTTGGATCTTTACCAACCACTTTGAACTTCACAACATCTCCTTCTTTACACACGTCTTCCATTTTTTGGATACGCTCGTGTGCGAATTCTGAGATATGGATCAATCCGTCAACTCCTGGAACGATTTCAACGAAAACACCATACGCCTGAAGCGACTTGATTTTCCCTTCGTATTCCGCTCCTTCGTCAACTGATGCTGGGAATGCAATCAACTTGATCGCTGCAACCGCAGCAGCCATGTCATCTGCATTGTTTGACATGATTTGAACATTTCCTTCACCATTTTCAAGTTCTTCTATGGTGATGTTCGTACTCGTGTCTTTTTGCAATTGTTGGATGATTTTTCCTCCAGGTCCGATGATTGCTCCAATCATATCGTTTGGCACAGTGAATGCCTCGATACGTGGAGTTTGTGGTTTCAATTCTGGATTTGGTTTCGCGATTGTTTTAAGAATCTCACCTAGGATATGAATACGTCCTGCTTTCGCTTGGTTCAATGCTTGAATCAATACTTCGTATGGAAGTCCGTCTACTTTAATGTCCATTTGACACGCCGTGATTCCAGCTGCTGTTCCTGTAATTTTGAAATCCATATCTCCGAGGTGATCTTCATCTCCTAAGATATCAGACAATACCGCGAATTTTCCATTCTCAGCAACAAGTCCCATTGCGATTCCTGATACTGGAGCAGTAATTTGAATACCTCCATCCATTAGTGCGAGCGTTCCAGCACAAACAGTTGCCATTGAAGACGAACCATTTGATTCTAAAATCTCAGAAACTAAACGAATAGTGTACGGATTATCTTTTGGAAGAACTGGTTTCAAGGCACGAAGCGCCAAGTTACCATGTCCAATCTCACGACGAGATGTCCCTCTAATCATACGCGCTTCACCTGTTGAGAACGGCGGGAAGTTGTAGTGCAACATGAACGATTCAGTACCCGCATAAGTCACGTCATCAATTCGTTGCTCATCCATCTTTCCTCCAAGTGTCAATGTTGTCAACGATTGAGTTTCTCCACGTGTGAAGACTGCTGAACCGTGAACCATTGGCAAATAATCAACTTCAGACCAAATTGGACGAATCTCGTCAAACTTACGCCCATCCAAACGGATATTGTCGTTCAACATGGTATCTCTAACCGCTTTTTTCATTGCAGACTTGTAGTAAACAGAGATGTATTTTCCTTCTACTGCCAATTCCTCTTCAGAAAGTGATGCGATATATTCTTGTTTGATTGCTCCGAACAATTCAGCTCTTTTTTCTTTAGAAGCCAAACCTTGTTCTGCAACTGCTTTACATTTTGCGTAGCAAGCGTCCAATACTTTCGCACGAACATCCTCATTGTGATCTTCGTGTGAGTATTCTCTTTTTGGAGAAGATGCTGGAATTTCCTTCGCCATGTCCAATTGGAACTGGCATTGCAATTTAATTGACTCGTGAGCAACTTTGATGATTTCCACCATCTCTTCCTCTTGAATCTCCAACATTTCACCTTCTACCATCACGATATTGTCAATCGTTCCAGCGATCATACAATCGATGTCAGAAATTTTCATTTCCGCCAAAGTTGGATTGATGATAAATTGCCCATCTATTCTACCCACACGTACTTCAGACATTGGACCGTTGAACGGGATATCTGAAACTGCGATTGCTGTAGATGCAGCAAATCCAACTAAGGCGTCAGGGCTGTTTACACCGTCATAAGCAATCAATTGCATCATCAATTGAACCTCAGCATGGAAATCGTCTGGGAACAATGGTCTCAATGCTCTGTCAACAATTCTCATCACTAAGATTTCTCTTTCTGACGGACGCGCTTCTCTTCTGAAAAAACCTCCTGGGATTCTTCCGTCAGCTGCGAATTTCTCTTTGTAGTCTACCGTTAATGGTAGAAAATCTACGCCTTCTTTAGCGTCTTTACTCGCAACCACTGTTGCAAGAATCATTGTGTCGCCCATTCGTAACACTACCGCACCGTCAGCTTGTTTCGCTAACTTTCCAGTCTCGATGGAGATTTCTTTTCCTCCGATAGTGATGGACTTTGTTATTCCTATATTCATATTTATTTATTTACATTTTTCAATTAATACCGAACTTTTTACAAAGAAGGGACAGCCGAACTGAATCCGAATGCCCCTCAATGATAAAATATAGTACGTGTAATGAGCTTAACGACGAAGTCCAAGTTCTTTTACAATCGCACGGTATCTTTCGATATCTTTCGCTTTCAAGTAGTCAAGCAAGCTACGACGCTTACCAACCAACAATTGAAGCGCACGTTGAGTTCCGTAATCTTTACGGTTCTTTTTCAAGTGCTCAGTTAAGTGAGAAATACGGTAAGTAAACAACGCTACCTGTCCTTCTGAAGAACCTGTGTTTGCTTCTGATCCTGCGTACTTCGCGAAGATTTCTTTTTTCCTTTCTGGTGCTAAATACATTCCAATATTATTTAATGATTTTTATGTATGCCGATTTTCGACGTTGCAAAGATAGTGTTATTATTCAAATTACGCACACTCCGCTGATAAATTCACTTTTTCCACATGGAAAGTGTAACCTCACCACCTCAACTTAAAACTCAACGATTATGTTATATGGACTATTAGCAATATTTATTGGTGGGATCGCGATACTTTTTTGCGAAATTTGTCTTGCCGAAAATGCAGGCGAAATTGGAAGAGCAAGGTCGAATTCAGCAGGAGAAGAAGGATGCTGAAAAAGCGGAGAAATCGCAAGAGGAAGAGAAGTGAAGCCCGCCGATTCCATTATTTAACTAACATTCTCTGCCGTTCTGTCACAAAAGACGCTTTGGCGTGATATTCGACTAGCGATCGACATGAAAGAATACAGTTCAACAAAAAAGAAAAAAGAGCGCGAATCAAACGTTTCCTTCAAGTGGGCGTTCAAAGAATTTATCTGGCCGCGAAAGAAAATTTTGGCGCTGGGTCTCGTACTTATAATTATTCGAAGTTTGTCGGGACTAGTCCTTCCCTACGCGAGTAAAACTTTATTGGATGAAGTTGTTCCTAATAAGGATTTTACAACACTTTACATTTTATTAGCTGTTGTTCTTGGAGCTATTATGATTCAGGCAGCTTCGTCATTTTCACTCACTCGACTTTTGAGTGTTGAAGCTCAACAATTAATTCAAGAGTTGCGTTCTAAAGTCCAGCGGAAACTGCTGACGCTGCCTATTAGCTTCTTTGACAACAACAAATCTGGAGCATTGGTCTCACGAGTGATGTCCGACGTGGAAGGTGTGCGAAACCTTGTCGGAACTGGATTAGTTCAACTCATTGGAGGAACGGTAACTGCTGTCATTTCATTGCTTATTTTGATAAATCTCAATCCCTTGATGACGCTATTTGTTCTTTTACCAGTGATCCTCTTCGGAGTGATTGCCTTCAAAGCATTCGGTTATATCCGACCCATCTTTAAAAAACGGGGTAAGATCAATGCAGATGTGACAGGACGACTGACAGAAACATTAAATGGCATTCGCGTCATCAAAGGATTCAATGCCGAAAAACAAGAGAGCGAGATTTTTGAAGAAGGAGCTACTCGCTTGTTTTTGAATGTAAAAAAGAGCTTAACAGCGACCGCATTAATGACCAGCTCATCTGCCTTTCTTATTGGAATCGCTTCTACGGGTATTATGGGAATCGGAGGTTATTTCATGATTGGTGGGACAATGACAACTGGAGAGTTTTTATTTTTCACTCTCATCCTCGGCTTCATGATCGCGCCAATTGTTCAAATGGGAAATATCGGATCACAACTCACAGAAGCCATGGCTGGACTCGATCGTACGCAAGAATTGATGATGATGAAGCAAGAAGACGATCCCGAAGTCCGAACGGTAATCTTGGAGGATATTCATGGTGACATTGAATTCAACGATGTCAGTTTTGCTTACGAAGAAGGAAAAGATGTCCTACACAATGTATCATTCTCGGCACCGAAAGGAAGTGTTACGGCCTTAGTGGGATCATCTGGATCTGGAAAATCAACCATTGCCAGTTTGGCAGCATCGTTTCAAAATCCAGAATCTGGCTTGGTGACGATTGATAGAGTCGATTTGTCAAAGGTCAATCTAAGCTCATTCCGAAAACATTTGGGCGTGGTTTTACAAGATGATTTCTTGTACGAAGGAACCATTCGCGAGAACATCCTATTTCCAAGACCCAATGCAACGGAAGAAGAATTGCTAGCAGCTGTGGATGGCGCGTACGTGAACGAATTTACCGATCGTTTTGAAAATGGACTGGAAACGGTGATTGGCGAACGCGGAGTGAAACTATCAGGTGGTCAACGCCAACGGATTTCGATTGCACGTGCATTGTTAGCGAATCCGAAAATCATCATTCTTGATGAGGCAACTTCCAATCTGGATACCGAAAGTGAATCCTTTATTCAAAAAAGCTTGCACGGATTGATGAAAGACCGAACAACCTTCGTCATCGCCCACCGATTAACGACCATTCAAAAAGCAGATCAAATTTTGGTGATCGAAGATGGAAGAATTGTAGAACAAGGAAAGCACGCTGAATTGCTGGAGAAACAAGGTCGATATTACGACTTGTTCACGTATCAGAGTAGAATTTAACGCAAAAAAAATAGAGGAGACTGCGAAGTCTCCTCTATTTAATATAGTGTAATCAAATCTTTACGATCTGAACATCTGCAAAGACAGCGCCAAGGTTTCCTTCAACTGCGGACGTTCTACGATGTAATCCAAGAAACCGTGCTCCAGTACAAATTCCGATTTTTGGAATCCATCAGGCAAGTCGCGGCCAATCGTTTCGCGCACTACGCGAGGACCAGCGAATCCGATTAATGCATCCGGCTCAGCAATGTTGATATCACCCAACATTGCGAAAGATGCCGTAACGCCTCCAGTTGTTGGATCTGTTAAGAATGAAATGTAAGGCAATCCCGCTTCGGAAAGTTGTCCTAGTTTCCCCGATACTTTTGCCATTTGCATCAATGAAAGTCCAGCTTCCATCATACGTGCTCCACCCGATTTTGAAATAATCATAAACGGACACTTCGATTTGATTGCTTCATCAATTCCACGCGCAATTTTTTCGCCCATCACAGAACCCATCGACCCTCCGATAAATGAGAAGTCCATCGCTGAGATGATGAAATCGTGACCGTCTAATTTTCCTTTAGCCGTGCGAATCGCATCTTTCAGTCCTGTCTTCTTCTGTGTAGCAACGATTCGTTCTGCATATTTTTTTGTGTCCACAAATTTAAGTGGATCTCCAGATGTCAATTTTGCATCCAACTCTTTGAACTTCTGATCATCAAAAAGCATTTCAAAATACTCTTGCGATCCGATTCTTTCGTGATGATTGCAGCGATCGCACACATAGAAATTTTTCTCTAAGTCATCCGCGCCGAAAATTGTTTTACAATTCGAACACTTTTTCCACAACCCTTCTGGCGTTTCTTTCTTATCGTGTGTTGACGTTGTAATTCCTTCTTTACTCCTTTTAAACCAACTACTCATGGTACTACATTTTATGGTAAAACTCTCTTGAGAATTAAATAGTATTCACATTATTCAAATCCGTAAACGCTCTTTCCAGGCGCTTAATGAAGGTCAACTCACCTTCTCTCATCCACTTTCTAGGATCGTAGTATTTCTTATTCGGCTCATCTGGTCCTGTTGGATTTCCGATTTGTGTTTTCAAATAGTCAATGTGCTTCACGATATAATTTCGAGTACCTTCAGTAAATGCAAATTGCAAATCGGTATCGATGTTCATTTTGACCACCCCATAACCAATTGCCTCGCGAATTTCTTCGAGCGTAGAACCCGATCCACCGTGAAACACAAAATCCACTGGATTCGCACCTGTATTGAATTTATTTTGAATAAATTCCTGGGAGTTCATTAAGATTTTTGGCGTCAATTTCACATTTCCAGGCTTGTAAACTCCATGTACATTCCCGAAAGAAGCCGCAATCGTAAATCGATCGCTCACTTTCATTAATTCCTCGTATGCGTATGCAACTTCTTCAGGTTGAGTATACAGTTTCGAGCTGTCGACGTGTGAATTATCCACTCCATCCTCTTCTCCACCAGTAATTCCAAGTTCAATTTCGAGCGTCATCCCGATTTTCGACATGCGTTCAAGGTACATTTTGCACGTGGCAATGTTTTCTGCCAAATCTTCTTCCGATAGATCGATCATATGCGAACTGTACAATGGTTTTCCATGCTCGGCGTAAAACTTTTCACCAGCATCGAGTAAACCATCAATCCATGGCAGCAACTTTCGCGCAGCGTGATCGGTATGCAAAATCACAGTAGCTCCGTACAAATCGGCCATATCGTGTACATGACGCGCACCAGAAATGCCACCGAGAATACTCGCTTGAAAATTATCATCTATCAATCCTTTTCCAGCATAAAATTGCGCACCTCCATTCGAAAACTGAATAATTACAGGAGCATTCATCATCGACGCAGCCTCCATCACAGCGTTTACTGTACTTGTGTTCGTAACGTTTACTGCGGGAAGAGCAAATCCTTTTTCTTTAGCGTGAGCGAAAATTGCTTGAACTTCATCTCCTGTTGCAACACCTGCTTTGATTGTATGACTCATTCTTGATTAATTTAATTCGAAGGACAAAGTTAAGGATTTCTCGTAAGTAAATTGACCCATCGTTGTAAAGAATCGTATAAAATCGATCGAGTCGCAAATCCAGACTTCATCCAACACCGTTAAGGAATAGAAGCCTATCGGGTAACTGACCCACCAATACAAAAAAAATCTTCCATCGTAGTCCTAATATCCGAATCATTGCCAAGTTGAGTCGCCACCACCTATGGCGGACTTGGAAATCAAATTGAAGGTGTTTTTTCGGAACCTACACATTTCTCGCCTCGGAATTTCGTATATTTGTATGTTGAAAATTTGACTCAAATCCGATCTCTACATCGATGATCTTGACACATGGGATATTTAGAAGAATTAAATGAAAGTCAGCTTGCTGCAGTGAGACACATCGAAGGTCCAACCATGGTAATCGCCGGGGCTGGATCGGGGAAAACGCGTGTACTCACCTACCGAATTGCCTTCATGATGGAGCAACGAGTCGATCCGTTTAATATTCTCGCACTTACGTTTACCAACAAAGCCGCAAAGGAAATGACCGAACGGATTGGCAAAATTGTAGGTCCCAGCGAAGCTCGAAATATTACGATGGGGACTTTTCACTCCGTTTTTTCGCGCATTTTGAGAATCAATTCTGATCGATTGGGCTACCCCAGTAATTTCACCATCTACGATACACAAGATTCAAAAAGCTTGTTGAAAGATATTGTCAAGCAATTCAATCTCGACGATAAAGCCTACAAACCAGCGAACGTGCTCGGAAGAATTTCATCCGCGAAAAATAATTTGATTTCACCCGAATCGTACGCACAAAATCCAGAAATTACTCAAGAGGATAAAATGGCGAAGCGTCCAGAAATGGCTCGCATCTATAAAACGTATGCAGCTCGTTGCTTCAATGCTGGCGCGATGGATTTTGATGATCTTTTGTATCAAACAAACGTGCTTCTGCGTGATTTCCCAGATGTGTTGAGCTATTATCAACAGAAATTCCGCTACGTGCTCGTAGATGAGTACCAAGATACGAACTACGCTCAATATTTAATCGTGAAAAAATTGGCTGCCGTTTTCGAAAACATCTGTGTTGTGGGAGATGATGCGCAAAGTATTTATTCCTTCCGCGGAGCCAATATTAAAAATATCCTCAATTTCAAAACTGATTATCCTGATTTTGAACTTTTTAAACTGGAGCAAAATTACCGCAGTACGAAGAACATCGTAGAAGCCGCAAATGGCGTGATCGCAAAAAATAAGGATCAGATTAAAAAAACCGTTTGGACAGACAACGATTCGGGAGAAAAAATCAGCGTAGTCCGCACACTTACCGACAACGAAGAAGGGAAAGTTGTGACAGCGAAAATCTACGATAAAGCGAAAAATGGAGGGCTTTCCTACAATGACTTTGCGATTTTGTACCGAACCAACCGACAATCACGCTCGTTCGAGGAAGCGCTCCGTAAAATGAATGTTCCGTACAAAATTTACGGTGGGCTATCCTTCTATCAACGAAAAGAAATAAAAGATTTGTTAGCCTATTTCCGCCTGGCTGCCAATCAGCAGGACGAGGAAGCATTCAAGCGCGTGATCAACTATCCGAAGCGCGGAATTGGAAAAACGTCTATTGAGCACGTCATCATCGCTGCAAATCAATACAGTGTTAGTCCGTGGGAAGTAGTATCTGATTTCAACCGTTATCCTGTTCAAATAAACGCTGGAGCACGCAATAAAATTACGGATTTCGTGACGATGATTCGAAGCTTTTCTGCGCAATTAGATCATAAAGATGCCGATGTTCTCGCTCAAGAAATTGCCCGTTCATCGGGAATTTTGAAGGAATTCAACTCAGAAAAAGACAAAGGTCCTGAAGAAGTTGAACGCTACCAAAACATTGAAGAGCTCCTTGCTGCGATTAAAGAATTTACGATCTCGCGCGACGAAGGAGAATCGAAGTCACTCGCCGAATTCATGTTGGATGTTGCCCTGCTGACCGACGCCGACCAAAAGGAAGATGAAGAACGCAATCACGTGACAATGATGACTATTCACTCCAGCAAGGGATTAGAATTCCAACACGTTTTTTTGGTTGGACTCGAAGAAAATCTCTTTCCTTCACAACTTTCCTTGAATTCGCGCACCGATTTGGAAGAAGAACGACGACTGTTTTATGTTGCCATCACACGGGCCAAAGAAACATGCAATTTATCCTACGCAACATCACGTTTTCAATGGGGAAATCTCATCACTTGCGAACCCAGCCGCTTCATC
>CALFOS010000189.1 GCA_937919725.1 uncultured Fluviicola sp.
TTCGCTTTCTTTTCAGGTTCTTGGAAAAATTGAATGTTAGTTGGCGTATTGAAAATTACTTCGTCGGTAATTTCGCGAATCATCGTGTAGAGTTCTTGCTTGAACACTTCTGCGGAGTACTCTCCTTTTTCGATCAATCGGAGCTTTCCCTCCCATTGACCGGTGAGTTCAGCGCTTTTCAGTAATTCATTTTGTATCGTATCGATGAGCGCCATTCCCGTAGTCGTGGCGTTGATGTTTTTTCGTTTTTTCTCGATGTACTGTCTGCGGAAGAGCGTTTCGATGATGTTTGCACGGGTTGATGGTCGACCGATTCCGTTGTCTTTGAGTAAGTCGCGCATTTCTTCATCGTCCACTTGTCTTCCAGCGGTTTCCATCGCTCTGAGCAAAGTTGCTTCGGTAAATGCTTTTGGCGGAGTCGTTTTTCCTTGATGAATTGACGGTTCGTGTGGGCCTCTTTCGCCTTCAGTAAATTCGGGCATGATCACTTCTTCTTCTCCTGTCTTTTTCCCTTTTTTTATGTCGGCGTAGACTTCGCGCCAACCGTCCGAAAGAATTTGTTTTCCCGTTGCTTTGAATTCCAAATCGCCCACTTTTCCGAGAACCGTAGTGTTCGAAACAATGCACGGTGGATAAAACGCTGCGATAAATCGGCGTGTGATAAGATCGTAGATGCGTTGTTCGTCTTGCGAAATTCCCGATGGTGCAACACCAGTTGGAATAATCGCGTGGTGATCAGTTACTTTTTTATCGTCGAAAACCGTTTTCGATTTCTCGATAGGTTTGCCGAGTAATTTTTCCGTGAAACGCGAATAATAGGTCAACCCCTTTAAGATTCCCGGAATTTTCGGGTGCAAATCTTCGGTCAGATAGGTTGTGTCGACCCTTGGATAGGTGACTAATTTTTTCTCGTAGAGATTTTGAACGAGTTTTAATGTTTCGTCGGCGGAGAAGCCATATTTCCTATTTCCATCGACTTGGACAGATGTCAAATCGTACATCCGTGGATTTCCTTCTTTCCCTTCTTTTTGTTCAAAGGAAGTGATTTCAAATTCGTTTTCCTTGAGGTATTCGAGTCCTTTTGTCGCGCGATCTTCGGTTTTGAGGCGATCGATTTGGCAGTTGAATTCTTGTTCTTTATAAATTGTTTTTAGTTCCCAGTAATCAGCGGAAACGAAGGCATCAATTTCTTTTTGACGTTCCACAATCATGGCGAGCGTAGGTGTTTGCACGCGACCGATGGAAAGTGTGGTTTTTCCTTGTCCGAATTTTTTGGTAAAGAGTCGTGTTCCGTTGATCCCGAGGATCCAATCACCGATGGCGCGTGCACTTCCTGCTGCGTAGAGGTTGTCGTATTTTGCTGAATCTTGGAGTTTTCCGAATCCTTCGCGAATCGCTTCTTCTGTCAAGGATGAAATCCACAAACGACGAATTGGCACCGCGCATTTTGCTTTCAATAAAACCCATCGTTGGATGAGTTCTCCTTCTTGTCCCGCATCCCCGCAGTTGATGACCTCTTCACAATTTTGAACCAGTCGTGCGATGGTGTTGAACTGCTTCTCGACTCCCGAGTTGGTGATCAGTTTGATCCCGAAATTCGCTGGTAGGATGGGTAAATCTTCGAGTTTCCAGTATTTCCAGTTCTCGTTGTAGTCGTGCGGTTCTTTAAGCGTGCAAAGGTGCCCGAAAGTCCAAGTTACTTGATAGCCATTTCCTTCCCAGTAGCCATCGTGACGGTTTTTCGCTCCGATTACTTCCGCGATATCTTTCGCAACACTGGGTTTCTCTGCTATGCAAACTTTCATTTGTTATCTATTGACCGCGCCCTCGGCTTGATTTCGAACTTTTCAGTTGATTACACGGTTAACTCCATGTTTAAACAGCGCGGCGTTAAAGTTAATCAAAAGTGCTAATTTACACTTTGTCAATCTCAAATAGGTGAATGTTTGAACTGATAAGTACACGCGAGGAGACGCAGCCAAGGTTGGACTTCGACTCCGATCAGTCCGCAGATTTCCCAAAAACGAATAAACCTCGATTCCAATTGAACCGAGGTTTGTTTAAACTATAATGTATCCTTAACTCGAGATGTTGATGTTCACTTTTCGCCCTTTGTACGTGCACAGAATACGCCCGCCTGAAAGATTCGATTGCTGCAATCCGATTGTTTTTGTGCGTTCTATTTGGATGTTCGCCGTTCCTGCAACGAGGCTGTTCAAGTTGTTTTGGTCGAGTACGATGTAGCTGGATCCGATGGCTGTTGCATTAAAGGTTTTCGATCCAGATTGACTTCCACCGCTGATGATCACTTTCACCGTTTCGCCCGATTGAAGCACTGAGCCCGTCCAAGGCAAGAAGAAATTTCCGTTTTTGCTGATCGTGTTAAGTCCGTATGGAACGTCGATTGAGTTCACATTCGCAGATGCATTCACGAAGCTATTTTGGTCGACATCAAAGTAGGTAAATGAGCCGTGAAGGTTGTTCCCAGAGCGCGATCCAGTGTACGATCCAGCCATGTTATGCCAAGAGAGGGACTCGCCATTGAATCCTACTCGCGCTGGATATGTGAGCTCAATCTTTTTACCCGAAGCATGGTCTATTCTAAAAATAGCGCTTGTCGTTGTTTGATTGTTCGCTTGATTGTACTCAACTTCGTACGCGGAATAAATCCGGTTTTGGTCGATGTTGATGGATGCCTCTTTTTTACATGCTGTAAAGAAAAGAACTGACATCACTGCGATTCCGAGGGTAGATTTTCTTTTCATAACATTTCTTTTTACTTGTTTGAAGGTATAATTCAAAGAGCGTGCCGTTTTTTTGGATTATTGGATTTCTGGATTATTGGATCGTTGGACTTACATCTCGGTAACGAATGAAATAAGTCTAAGCGCGAAGCACTCCAACGCGGAGCAGCACCGAAGATGAAAATCCAGAAATCCAATAATCCAATAATCCGCCTACTCCAATAATCTTCATCAGGGCGCCCAAACGGTCTACGTCCTTTAGTTCGCTCAGGAAATCCCGTTTCTGCTAGGCATCTTCGGGTAATAAATTACTCGAATCTGCAAGCGCAACTGTGCTTTCCTCTCACGAAGCTACCGCACTTCCACCTGGCGCGGACGAGCGTTTGCATAAAACAAGAAAAGACCTTTCAAAAAAAAGGCCTCTCAGCGCTAACAAGTCAATACAACGATTGGAAACAAAAAAAGCTGCGGGCCTGTAATTCCGCAGCTTTTTCAATTATACAAATACAAATCCCCTGATTGTTCTAGGAAAGAGGGAACTTGAGTAGAATGCCTACTTTAATAATGCAGTTTTCACTGCGTCGGCGATCACCTTTCCATCCGCTTTTCCAGCCAGTTTTCCAGATAAAATCCCCATTACTTTGCCCATGTCCTGCGGTCCCGATGCACCCGTAGAAGCAATTACTGCATCCACTTCTGCTTTAATTTCGGCCTCGCTCAACATTTTAGGCAAGTACTCTTTGATCACTTCCGCTTGCAATTGCTCGTCTGCGGCCAAGTCCTCACGCCCTTCTTTTATGTACAATTCGTACGTGTCGATGCGTTGTTTATACAACTTCAAAACAATTTTCGCTCCTGCTTCTTCGGATACTTCGCCCGTTCCAGCCGTTGCTTCTAACAATAACTTCGATTTTACATCCCGTAGTGCAGCCAATTTGTCTTTATCTCTCGCTAACATCGCACTTTTGATGTCCGCGTTGATTTGATCTATTAATGCCATTTAATCTACGTTATCGTGTAAAAATGAATTATTACTATTTAATGAAGATTTGTCGTCGTTTTGAGTGACGCTAAACCGGCTTGCTTTTTCTTGACTGCTTGGAATTGAATCGTCTAATTGAACATTACGACGAATGTAGGCTGGCTCGTTTTCGAACTCCTGAATCCCGTCTGCCTTCTTCAATTTTTGCGTGTACTGTTGAATACGTGCCAAACGCTCTTGCGAACGACGTTGTTGCTCTTCTGGCGAAAGTGCTTTTCGAGTTGGAGTAGCTGTCGCTTCCAAATCCGCATCGTCCATGTCGTCTTCCAACACGTAGCGTTTTACTTCTTCGTCATTTTTCGATTCAGTTGGCGCCTGATTTTGCTTCACATCCCAATCGAAATTCATCTCCTTTTGTGGTTCTTTCACTGGCTCAACGTTCCATTGCTCAATCTGTGGTTCTTCCACCACATTCGATTTCAAAAATGGCTCATCTTCCACTTCAGCCTCTACTTCCTTCGCTCCAGCCCATGGATTTTTTTGAGTTGGAGAATCCATCGGTGCTTTGATTTCAACTGCTTTCTCTTCTTCCAAAGTTGTTACGTTGCGTTCTGGCGCTTTTTCAAATCCCGTTAAAGGAGTTGAAGAAAATCCCGTTGCGATAACAGTAACATTGATTTTTTCTCCTAGTGATTCGTCTTTCGCGTGACCAAAAATTACATCCGCAGTAGATCCAGCAGCATCTTGAATGTAATCCGTGATGTCAGTAATTTCGTCCATCAACACCTCACGATCTCCGTACGTGATGTTCAATAATACATATTCTGCACCGCTGATATCGTTGTCATTCAACAATGGAGATTCCAATGCTTTTTCAACTGCCTTGAGTGCACGATTGTCGCCTTCAGCGCTCGCACTACCCATGATGGCAACACCCGAATCTTTCATCACCGTGTTTACATCGTTGAAATCCACGTTGATTGATCCCGTAACAGCGATCACTTCCGCAATTCCACGTGCAGCCGTTGCCAAAATGTCATCCGCTTGCGAGAATGCTTCTGTAATTGACAAATTACCAGTGATTTCACGCAAACGTTCGTTGTTGATCACCAACAGAGTGTCCACACTATTTCTCATCGCTTCCAAACCTTCTTCAGCTTGAATACGGCGTTTTCTTCCTTCAAAATTGAATGGAACCGTCACAATTCCTACCGTTAAGATACCTAATTCCTTCGCAACTTGTGCTATAACTGGAGCAGCACCCGTTCCTGTCCCACCGCCCATTCCTGCAGTCACGAACACCATTTTGGTGTCTTTACTCAAATAATCGCGGATCTCTTCGATGTTTTCAACCGCAGCGTTTTTTCCAATTTCAGGAAGCGATCCAGCTCCACGACCTTCGGTGAGCGAAGGCCCCAATTGAATTTTAAACGGTACTGGTGAAATTTCCAATGCTTGCAAATCGGTGTTGCACACGACAAAATCCACTCCTTTAATCCCCATGTCATACATGTGGTTGACAGCGTTTCCACCGCCGCCTCCTACTCCAATCACTTTGATGATTGAGCTGGAGTCTCCTTTTGGCATTTCAAAATCCATCATTTGTACTTTTCTTAGTTGTTGTATTCTAATTCTTGTTGTATTCTACTTCTTCAATCTTTCAATCCATTTAGTCCTCCTCAGTAAACCACGTTTTTCCCTTCTGCACAATGGTGTCGAAGAAAGAACCGCGTGTTTTTTCAGAATGCGTTTTCACGTCACCTGTACTTGCCGCTTCGGGAGCAACGGTATCATTTTTGTGTTTTTCTAAATCTTCAAATCCTTTCAATACTAATCCAATTCCGGTTGCATACATCGGACTCATCATTGCTTCTGAGTTGGTACTCGCCAAATGTTCCGTTGGATATCCCAAACGCGTGTCCATTGCTGTTACGTATTCGAACAGCTGCGTAATGTGTTTCAATTGTGATCCACCGCCCGTAACCACGATTCCACCGATCAATTTTTTCTCGTAACCCGAGTTGCGAATTTCGTAGTGCACCAGGTCGATAATTTCTTCCATGCGCGCTTGAATGATGCTTGCCAAATTGCGCAAGGTAATTTCCTTCGGAGCGCGACCTCTCAATCCTGGGATTGCGACCACTTCATTCTCTTGACTTTCACTCGCCAACGCAGAACCGAACTTTTGTTTCAATTTCTCCGCCTGACGCTTCATGATCGTACAGCCCTCCTTAATGTCCTCCGTGATCACGTTTCCTCCAAATGGAATCACAGCCGTGTGACGAATAATTCCCTCGTGGAAAATCGCGATGTCCGTTGTTCCACCGCCAATATCTACCAACACCACGCCTGCTTCTTTCTCCTCGTCTGTTAACACAGCATCCGCAGAAGCGATTGGTTCCAAAATAATGTCTTTCACTTTCAATCCAGCCCGTTCCACACATTTGTGAATGTTCATCGACGCACCCACATTTCCTGTAATGATGTGAAAATTTGCTTCCAAACGCACGCCCGACATACCGATTGGGTCTTTGATTCCCTGCTCACTATCGATGATGTATTCTTGAGGAAGCACCGTAATAATTTGTTCTCCTGGAGGCATTGCCAGCTTGTACATGTCGTCCACGAGGTGATCGATGTCTTTTTGAGAAATTTCTTTATCGATTTCAGTTCGCGTATGAATTCCGCGGTGTTGAATGCTTTTGATGTGTTGACCAGCGATACCCACGTTCACAGTATTGATCTTCAATTCGCCTTCGATGCGGTCTTGCGCTTCGGCAACTGCACCGTTGATGGATTGAATTGTTTTGTCTATGTTGGACACAATTCCGCGCATCACACCAAGCGATTCGGCTTTCCCCATCGACAAAATTTCTATTTTGCCGTGTTCGTTTTTACGACCCACGAAACAAGCGATCTTCGTTGTTCCAATATCCAATCCTACAATTATCTTACTCATTTTTTCGTCCTTGTGCACCGAGTTAATCAGCGGTCGGTTTCGTTTTACATACTATCTGTTCATCGTATTTGAGGTTGATCTCCGAGTAGGTATCCCAACCAACGTAGGGCATTCCTTCTTCGTAAAAAATCCGCAATTTTTCAAATTTGGCTTTCACCTCTTTGTCCGAATTTGCTGATCCAAATACAATTTTTTGATCCCCAATAAGTGGTACTAGCACAAAATTTCCGCCTTTATCTAGGTAAATTTGACCTATTAACGATCGGAATAAGGGATCATAGCAAACATAACTGGAAATACGATAGATATCATCTAGTTTTCGAATACTTATCAAAGAATCGTTGTTGATAATGTTAGTAACGGATTCACTACCTTTTCGATCGAAAATTTCACCACTCGCCACAATTATTCGTGCTGTGTGCGTGGGCGTTGTTCCCATAGTCTCCCCTTCTTCATCGAGGTAAAAGGTCTCGCCATATTTGTTAAACACCCTAACCACGGGACGTCGGAGCTTAATTTTGATTTGCCATTTGTTGCCAATTTCAGAATATACTTTCACCGTTTTCACCTGTGAAATTGCTGCAATATAAGTCTCTACGGCTTCCAAATCGAGCTGTTCGCGGCGCATTCCATCCGAAAACAAGCCTTCAACTTTGAGTTTTTGGAGCAATTCAACATCTGTTAAAAATGGATCTTCCCCTATTTTTTCTACAATAATTTCCGGTTCTTCCAGAATTCGTTCGTTTTGAATGGTCCGAACGATCGTCAGAAGCGCGACTACTCCGATTCCGAATACGCTCCACAAGACAATTTTGATCCATTTATTCATGTTCGAGTCGGTTTTTGAGTGGTGAAACAATGCGATCGATGTCTCCAGCCCCAATTGTTAGAATAACTTCACATTCCGTTTTCGCTACATATTCTATTGCTTCGGAGGGTTGCAGCACCGATTTTTTCGAAGCAGAAATTTTCATCAATAAGGCATCGCTCGTAATCCCTTCAATTGGCAATTCGCGCGCTGGATATATCGGCAACAAGACTACTTCATCCAATCGACTCAACGCTAAGGCAAATGCATCGAAGAAGTCGCGCGTGCGTGAGAACAAGTGCGGTTGAAATACGCCGATCACTTTCTTGTTCGAATACATTAATTCTACCGAATCAAGCAAGGCATTGATTTCCGTTGGATGATGCGCATAATCGTCGATGTAGATCCTGTTTTCCGTGCGGATGTGGTACTCGAATCGTCGTTTGACACCTTTGAACGATTTGAGCGCCGAACGCAGCAGATTCTCTGTCAATCCTAACTTCGTTCCTAATGCGATACAGGCCAAAGCATTTTCGGCGTTGTGCGTGCCTGGAATTCCGAGTTCGACAGAGTTCCATGCTCCGTTTTGCGTTGTGACATCCATCAGAAACGCATGGTTTTCGACGCGTAAATTCCTTCCCGAAAAATCGACATCGGCGTTGAGTCCGTAGCGAATTTCATTGTTCGTTGTCAGCGAAATATCTTTGTGGAGCACTGCAAATCCCTTTGGGTCGATCAAATCGATGTAAGCCTGAAAACCTTCGAGGAACAGCGCATCATCCCCGTAAATGTCGAGGTGATCCGCATCCGTCGAAGTAACAATCGACGCATAAGGCGTGAGTTGAAGAAAGGACCGATCGAATTCATCGGCTTCGATGACCGTCCACGGGCTCGTTGGGTGAGAAACGAAATTGGAATTGAAATTCGACCCGATTCCACCCAGAAAGGCATTGCAGCCCTGATTGGATTCGTTGAGAATGTGGGCCAGCATCGCGCTCGTAGTAGTTTTTCCATGCGTTCCCGCTACACCAAGCGCTTTCGAATGCCGGGTGATCATTCCAAGCACCTGCGCTCGTTTCATCACCGAATAACTTCCAGCTTGCACAAAAAGTAATTCCTTCATTTCCTTAGGAATCGCCGGTGTGTATACGACTAATGTTTTTTCTGTATCGAGGAAATGTGACGGTAAGTTTTCGCCTAAATCCTCAAAATGAACAGCAATTCCTTCGCTTTCCAAGGCATCTGTGATGGTGGTCGATGTTTTATCGTAGCCAGCAACCTTCCAGCCCTTCGACTTGAAATAACGGGCCAGCGCCGACATGCCGATTCCACCGATTCCGATGAAATAGGCGCGATCAAATGATGCGATATTTTCTATTGGGCGCTTCACTTAGTTAATTAATTTTTCTAATTCGTCTACAATGGACTCTGTTGCTTTCGGCTTGCCAAGCGCTGCGATATTTGTCCGAAGCGTTTCGCATTTTGTTATATCTGCAAGTAAGCTTAATACCTCATCAATCATCTTCTCCTTCGCTTCGACATCTTTCACTATAATCGCAGCATCTTTTTCAACGAGTGCCATCGCGTTTTTCGTTTGATGGTCTTCGGCTACGTTTGGAGATGGCACCAAAATCGTCGGTTTTTTCACCAAGCACAGCTCCGAAACTGAAATCGCGCCAGCACGAGAAATTACCACATCCGCAATTGCGTAGGCCAAATCCATTCGCGTGATGAATTGCACTAATTTGATCGATCCGAGGTCGACTTCTTTCAACTCAGCTTCCAATTTTTCGTGGTACAATTTTCCGCATTGCCAGAGCACTTGAACGCCCGAACCTTTTAATTGCTCAAGATTTGCAACTACGCTATCGTTCAAGGTTCGCGCACCCAAACTTCCACCGATGATGAGCACGGTTTTTTTTGTAGACTCGAAATCGTAGAAGGCATATCCTTCAGCTTCTTTTCCTTCGATAGAAACCATTTCACGCCGCGTTGGGTTGCCTGTGAGAACAATTTTCTCCGCTGGGAAGAATCGTTCCAATCCTTCGTAGGCAACGCAAATTTTTTGAACACTTTTGGCGAGTATTTTATTCGTTTTCCCAGGGAATGAGTTTTGCTCTTGCACTATGGATGGCACTCCGATTATTGTCGCGGCTTTGAGTGTTGGTCCACTCGCGTAGCCACCAACTCCCACGACCACTTCGGGCATGAAGTTCTTGATGATTTTTCGCGCTTTGATCATGCTCCCGATAATCTTGAACGGCAAGGCGAAATTGGAAAGCGCAAACTTCCGTTTAAACCCAGCGATCGTCAATCCTTTGATTTCGTATCCCGCAGCCGGCACTTTTTCCATTTCCATTTTTCCATCGGCGCCCACGAACAAAATTTCGGCATTCGGATTTCTCCGTTTAATTTCATCGGCTATGGCGATTGCAGGAAAGATGTGTCCTCCTGTTCCTCCTCCTGATATTATTGCTTTTGAGATCATTTTTTAGACGTTAGACTGATAGATATTAGACTGATGAGGTTTGTAGGTGATTTATGGGTTTTAGTTATACTTTTGGTTTTCTATTTTGCCATTTCGCAATATTGCGAAATGGCAAAATAGCTTATTCGGATTCTAAAATGGGTTTTCCGTTATCGAGGTTTGTGTTTTTTTCCTTGTCCTGTTTTCGCGCAATTCCTTGAACGATTCCAAGGCTCACGCAGGTCATCATCATGGCAGAACCACCCATCGCTAGAAGCGGCATGTTTTGTCCTGTTACTGGGAAGATTCCTGTGCAGACGAGCATATTTACAGTGGCTTGACTGAGGATGAGCATTCCAATCCCGAGACAGACGTAGGTTTCAAAAAGATCTTTGGAATTGAGTCCGATGCGCATGATGCGATAGAGGAGAATCATGTAGAGTAGAATGATGCCCACGGCTGATATGAGTCCGAATTCTTCCACAAAACTGGCATAGTAAAAATCGGCGTAGGCTTCGGGAATAAAGCCTTTCAGTTTACCCTTTCCAGGACCTCGACCCAAGAGTGGTCCACCTTCATAGATTGCAAGTTGCGCGTTAGCGACTTGGGCATTTTCAATGACATCATCATCGTTGTCGACATGGTTGAAGAGTCGATTTTCCCACGTTTCGTAACGCGGAAGTAGTTTTAATTCGGGCGCGGCTTTGTGCACGAGAACGATCAAGCTCAATGCAGCTATGCCAGCAACAACCAATGCTGCGATGCGTGAAAACGGAACCCGCCCCACGAACATCAGCGCAAGGCTTACTCCAAAAATAATTCCAGCCGTCGAGAAATTGTCTTTGACGATCAAACCACACACAATAACGATCGGTACAACGACAGGCAGGAAACCTTCCCTCCAATCAGAAAGTACATTTTTCTTTTTCACGAGGATTCTCGACACATAAACGATCAATGCGAGACGCGCGAAATCGGAAGCTTGGAAAGTAAGTCCGACGAATGGAATTTTTACCCATCTACTGGCGTTGTTCACTGGGTCGGTGAAGAAAATAGTAAAGAGTAAAGTTGCCACGGCAAGGTAAAATCCAAATTTGGAGAGAAGCGACACATAGCGCGGATCTTTCCGATGCACCCAGTACATTACTCCGAGACCGATCGCTACGTAAATCAAATGTTTGAACAAGTATTTAAATGGCGTACCACCTTCCACCTTCACCAAAATGGGAACGAAGCTGTATACTGTGACGAGGGAAAACATCATCATGAGTAAAGTGATTACCCAGATGACTCGATCGCCTTTTAAATATTGAAATACATTATCCATTTACTACTTCCAAGTTTGGAGGTGATTTGTAAGCATCGTTTTAATTTCGCCCCAGTTATTTTTGGGCAATGACCAGACGAACACACGATTTTGTTCGCGCACTTTGTCCAAAATCATCAAGGCATGGTCGGCACCGTTTACGCACAACACATTATCGAATGCACTGAACCATTGTTCGGTATGCACTTGCCCCGAATCATAGATCACAAGCGTTTCGATAGACTTGAGAGCCAGAGCATTCATTTCCCAGAGAGCACGTGCTTGAACAGTTGTCGCTGCCCAAATGACTTTGTATGGCATCGAAGCAATCATTGCGTTAAGGGCATCCACGTCCGGATTTACCCATGAGAAAACATCCATTCCTGCAACTTTTCCATGCGGACAAAGTGCTGTTGCGGTATTCATTTCATCCAAACCAGCTTTGCGTACAAGTTTGAGTTGTTCTGCTGTTGATTCGATACTCGGCTGCCTTTGACGGTGCTGTGTCTTTTTCATCTTAAAGAGCTTTTACTGCTTTTTTGAATTCATTCCCACGCTCCTCATAATTCTCGAATAGATCGAAGCTCGCACATGCTGGCGATAACAAAACGGTTTCGTCTTTTTTCGCCAAGCGATATCCCCACGCTACTGCTTCCATTGCTGAGCCAGCTTCCACAATCGTTTCTACCTTTCCAGTAAACGCTTCGATGATTTTCGAATTGTCCTTTCCAAGGCAAATAATTGCCTTTACTTTTTCAACAACGAGCGCTTCGAGCTCAGAGTAATCGTTGCCTTTATCGACTCCACCGACGATCCAAATAGTTCGATTTTCCATAGACTCGAGAGCGAACCATGTTGAATTGATATTCGTTGCTTTCGAATCATTGATAAATTCGATTCCGTGCACTTTTGCGACAAACTCTAGTCTGTGCTCTACATTGACGAAGTCGGAGAGGCTCTCTCGAACAGATTCCTTGCGGATTTCTAATATTCGAGACGCGATTCCTGACGCCAATGAATTTTGGGTGTTGTGCTTACCCTTCAAAGCTAGTTCATGTATTCCCATTGTGATTTGATCGTTTATGTTGATTGTTAGTTGTTTGCTTGTTGCGTAGCCGCCAAACGCGATTTCTCTTTTCAAAGAAAAAGGCGCCTGTTTTGCAGCAGGAGAGAGCTTGTCAATTTGTTCTAGTATGATGGGATCATCAGCATTGTAGATGAACCAATCTGCTTCTGTTTGATTTTGAATAACACGGAATTTCGAAGCGGTATAATTTTCCATTTTATAGTCGTAGCGATCGAGGTGATCGGGTGTGATATTGAGCAAAATCGCTATATCCGCTCTGAACTCGTACATATCATCCAACTGAAAAGAACTCAACTCGAGCACGTACCAATCGAAGTCACATTCTGCCACTTGTTTTGCAAAGCTTTCACCCACATTACCCGCCAAACCAACGTTGATTCCCGCTTTTTTGAGGATGTGGTAGGTCAACATCGTCGTGGTCGTTTTGCCGTTGCTACCTGTAATGCAAATCGTTTTCGCTGTGTTGTAATATCCACCGAACTCAATCTCCGAAATGACTTTGATTCCTTTTTCCTTAATCGTTTTGATAACCGGAACTGTATCTGGAATACCCGGTGATTTGATGACCAACTCAGCTTTCAAAATTTCGTCCATCGAGTGTTGACCTTGCTCCCATTTCACGCCGAGATCATTCAGTTCTTGTGCAAAACTTGGTTTCACCGTTCCGAAATCAGAAACCAAGACCGACCAGCCCATTTTCTTCGCAAGGATTGCTGCTCCAACGCCACTTTCGCCAGCGCCCAAAATGGTGATATGTCGATTAGTTGTTGACACTATCTTAGTTTCAGCGTTACGATTGTAAATACAGCTAGTAGAATTCCAACGATCCAGAAGCGCGCAACTATTTTCGCCTCATGTAAGCCTTTTTTCTGATAATGGTGATGCAAGGGTGCCATAAGGAAAATTCGTCGTCCTTCTCCAAATCGTCGCTTCGTGATCTTAAACCAACCCACTTGCATAATCACGGATAAATTTTCGATTAGGAACACGCCACATAACACAGGAATAAGCAGCTCTTTGCGAATGGCAATGGCGAATACCGCGATAATTCCACCCAAGGCAAGACTTCCAGTATCTCCCATAAACACCTGTGCAGGGAAGGAATTATACCATAGAAAACCGATACATGCGCCAACGAAAGCTGCAATAAAGATTACCAGCTCTTCGGCCTTCGGGATATACATCACATCGAGGTAATCTGCGAAGAAGGCATTTGAACTAACATAAGCTAGAACAGCTAGTGCGATTCCAATTATCGCAGAGGATCCAGTAGCAAGTCCATCCAGTCCGTCCGTCATGTTTGCTCCATTTGATACGGCAATTACAATGAAGATCACCAATGGAATGAATAAAAGCCATCCGTATCGTTTGCTCCAATCACCGACTAGCCAATCATAATTGAATTCGTTGTGTTTGATGAATGGCACAGTCGTCGTCATTGCGTCGGTTCTGATCCATCTCGCTTGAACAGCATCTTTATCAGCATCGATGTGCATATGCGTCACCTCGGTTTCATTTGGACTTAATTGATAATTCGCTTCCACTTCTTGATGCACCTGAACATCTGGGTGGAAATAAAGAATACTTCCAACGATTATTCCTACACCGATTTGACCAACGACTTTAAATCTTCCAGCCAATCCTTTTTTGTTCTTCTTGAACACTTTGATATAATCATCAATGAAGCCAATCGCGCCTAGCCAAATGGTTGCAATGATCATCGTGATCACATAAATATTATCGAGTTTCGCAAATAAAAGTGTTGGAATTAGAATCGCTGCAAGGATGATTAAGCCTCCCATGGTAGGTGTTCCTGTTTTTTCCAACTGTCCCTCCAAACCAAGGTCACGAACGGTTTCGCCCATCTGCTTGCGCTGTAATATTCGGATGATGCGTTTTCCAAAAATGACAGACACAATCAACGACGAGATGAGTGCCATTCCCGCTCTAAACGAGATGTATTGAAACAATCCCGCTCCTGGGAAATTGAATCCTTCTAGGTAATCAAATAAATAGACTAGCATTACTTGTTTAGTATTTTAAAGAGTTCAACAACTGTTTGCATATCATCGAAATCGTGTTTGATTCCTTTGATGTCTTGGTATTTTTCGTGTCCTTTTCCAGCGATGAGAATGATATCATCAGGATGAGCCATTGCCACAGCCGTTTTAATTGCTTGGCCACGATCGACAATGGACAATGTTTTTCGGAATTGCGTTCCATCCACTCCAGCCATCATGTCTTCGATGATCACATTTGGATCTTCCGAACGCGGATTATCAGCAGTGAAGATCACTTGATCCGATAACTCACATGCAATCGACGCCATGGCAGGACGTTTTGTTTTGTCACGATCGCCCCCACATCCCACCACCGTGAACACCGTTTCATTTCGGGTGCGAATATTATCGATCGTTTTCAACACATTTTGAAGCGCGTCCGGCGTGTGAGCGTAATCCACAATCGCGGTGATTCCAGTTGTACTTCGCACATACTCGAATCGACCCTCAACTGAATTCAACTCGCTCAATGCTGTTAGAACTTCCGTTTGATCTTCGCCCAACTCGCGCGCGACAGCATAAACACACAAGAGATTGTAGGCATTAAAATCGCCGATTAATCGCGTCCACAACTCGGTGCCGTCGATCGTAATTAACAGTCCGGAAAACTGATTTTCAAGTACGCGAACTTTGTAATCCGACATCGACTTCATAGAGTACGTTCGTTGCTTTGCTTTCGTGTTTTGAAGCATCACCATTCCATTTTTATCGTCGGAATTGGTAAGTGCAAACACCGATTTTGGCAAACCATCGAAAAACGCTTTCTTCACGTGGATGTACTCCTTGAACGTTTTGTGGTAATCGAGGTGATCGTGCGTGATATTCGTGAACGCTCCACCAGCGAACACCAATCCACCGATGCGTTGTTGATGAATGGCATGCGAACTCACTTCCATGAAACAATGCGAAACACCCTCTTCCACCATCTCCGCCAACAACTCGTTGAGTGCAATTGGGTTTGGAGTCGTGTGCGTAGCAGAAATTTCGCGTTCGCAAATGCGATTGACCACCGTGGAAATCAATCCAGCTTGATAGCCTAGTGAAGTAAACAGATTATACAATAAGGTAGCGATAGTCGTTTTTCCATTCGTTCCAGTGATTCCGATCAATTTTAAATAACGCGAAGGCTCACCATAGAAATTGTGTGCCACAATGGAAAGGGCATTGGAAGTAGAATCGACCAAAACAACATTCACTCCTTCGGGAGCGTTGATCACCTTTTGAGTAAGGATCATCTTGCAGCCGTTTTCGATCACTTGCGGAATAAAATCGTGTCCATCAGAAACAGTTCCCTTAATCGCAAAGAACATCGAACCGTCTTTCGCCGTGCGCGAATCGAATGTTAGGTGATTCACATTCGCCAAGGTCGTTCCATTCACTCCAAGAATGTGTACACCGTATAATATGTCTTTCACCAGTTTCATTACTTCATCGTTATATTAACCACAACACCCGGTGCTGCTTGCGTTCCTGCTCTGATGGATTGAGTGACCACTCTACCATATCCTTCAATTCGCACATTCATTCCTGTACCCTCAATAAGATAAACGGCATCTTTGGCGGTCATTCCGACAACATTTGGCACAGTGCTGCTTCCAACGTAGCGTTGATCGAGAATCGCCTTTCCATCCTTTTCACCAACGAGTGTGTAATCTTTATCGGTGAGAGAGAAAAATGGAATTTTGAAACGCTTGAACAAATCCATGATGTCTTTTCTGTTGCCTACTTTTGTAGAAGGAATCTCCTCTTTTCGTTCCGCATCCACATTAATAGGTCGGTGGTAGCCAAGGCTCGACGCGTATACTTTGTTTGCAATTGCCGTGAAGACCGTTCCCGAAACGACGGCGCCGTAAATATCTTCGGTAGGGCCAGAAACCACGACGATGCACGAATAAATTGGATTATCCGCGGGGAAATACCCAACGAAAGAAGCGAGGTACCGCTTGTTGTCCTCACCACCATATTTGTTGTTGTCATTGAGAATTTGAGCCGTTCCAGTTTTTCCAGCAATATCGAAATATGCCGACTTGAGCGCAGAACCCGTTCCTCGCTGCACAACACCCTTGAGGCACGCTTTGAGGTCGACGAGTGTACGATCAGAGCAAATTTTATCTTTCAGAATAACTGGCGGAAATATCTTTTCGATCTCATTTCCTCGACGAATTTCTTTCACGAATTGAGGTCGAACGAGCGTTCCATTGTTTGCAACCGCATTATAGAACGCCAAGGTTTGAAGCGGTGTTTGTTGCACCTCGTAGCCAACAGCCATCCAAGGAAGTGAAATTCCCGACCAGCTTTTCATTCCCGGTTCGTAGAGTGTTGGAGCGGGTTCACCCTTCAACTCAATCCCCAATTTTGAGGCGATTCCGAAAGATTTTAGTCGCTCAACGTACCTTTGCGGTTCGCGTTTGTAGGCATCGTTCACAATTTTGGAGAACACATTCGACGAAAGCTCGAAGGCCTCTTGAACAGTGATCACTCCGTAGCCATATCCATGGTTTGAATCTGTCAATTTGCTCTTAAAGAAACGATACTCGCCCGCAGCATTCACCTTGTCGGTCAATTTCACTTTTCCATCTTCCAAAAGCGCCATCAGTGACGCCAGTTTGAAGGTAGATCCTGGAACTTCCTTTGTTCCAATTGCATGATTATACGCCTCGTAGTACTCACCATCTTCGCCACGATCGAGGTTCACGATTGCCTTCACATATCCCGTTTTCACGTCCATGACGATCGCACACCCATTTTTCGCTTTTTGCTTTTGCAGCTGGCGCATTAACTCTGCGTGAGCGACTTCTTGAATTCCCTTGTCTATAGTTGTTACGATCGTTGCTCCCTCCACCGGTTCTTTGGTAATTGGACCGATTTTTTTCCAACCCGTAGAGATTTTCTGCTCAACTTCTTGACCTGGAACTCCAGTCAAATATTTATCGTAGGCAGCTTCCAATCCCACTTTTTTGACCGTGTTGTCTGCCTGCACACGAATGTACCCAAGCGTACGCTTCAACAATTCACCATGCGGCCGCCGGCGCTCGATGATTTCCTCGTTGTCAAGCAATCCACCTTTGAAACGGCCTTCTCGGAAGATGGGCATTTTGTTGAGAGCTTTACGCTCCTCATTGGATGCTCGCTTGTGGATAAGCACATATTTTTTTCCATTCGCACGACCATTTAGAATGATGCGCTCATATTCCATTGCCGTTTTTTCTGGGTAGAGATCGTTGAGTGCTACCGCCAACTTCGAGAGCGCCGAATCAAGCAAAGCTTGTGGCACAACTGTGGGATCCATGTGGATGTTGAAGTAAGAAACCGACGTAACGAGCGGCGTGTAGTTGGCGTCCACAATTTGACCACGACGCGGTTTGCGATCGACAGTGCGCGTAGGCATTTTCTCGTTGCCATCGCTCGACGATAAGAACACAGGATGCCCGCCATCAAATTGGATCATGATCGTACGGATGATCACCACCAACATCAGGATTGCCAAGCTAAAATAAACGAGGTATGCTCTCCAATATATGTCCTTTTTATCGCTCACTACTCTTTTTTCTTTATTCGAATCACTTTCGTTGGATTCACTGTTTCTTTCAATCCTCTTGGCGCGAGTTCATCGACCAACTTTACTCTTTGCGTTTCCTCTTCCAAGCGTGTTTTTGCCTCAAAATGATCCGAGGTTAACTCATTTAATTCCAACTGTGTTTTGGTCACGTCATCAGACAATTTCTTACCGTAATAACCTTTCGAAACCGTTAGCAAAAGCAAAAACATCACAAAAAAGATGAACGGAAGATTGCTGAGCATGAACTCCTTTGTGAGAAAATCTCCGTTCAGAATCTGCACAAACGCACTCGGTTTTTTTTCCACTTTTTGGCGTGCGCGCTCGGTTGGCTTCTTATTTCGAGCCGCTTCCAATGCCTCTTGAGCATCCAGGTTGTCTTTATCTAGGTATTCATTGTCCATTTCGCTCTGCGATTCTCAATTTTGCACTGCGCGCGCGGCTATTTCCTTCTATTTCTTCTTCGGACGGCACAATTGGATGCCTAACAATTTCATTGAATGGCTTGAGGACATTTCCGAAGAAATCCTTCTCGATTTCGCCTGTGAGTGAGCCACGTTTTGTGTAATTTTTCACCAAACGATCTTCGAGTGAGTGATACGACATCACCACCAAGCGACCTTGCGGCTTTAGCACTTCGGCTGTTTGTTCCAACAATTTCTCGAGCGCGTCCATCTCATCGTTTACCTCGATTCGAATGGCCTGAAACACTTGGGCGAGGTATTTATTTTCTTTGTGTTTTGGAGCGCATTTCGTTCCGATTTTGATTAAATCATTAGTCGTTCTTATCTTCCCATTTCTGCGCTCAGTCATGATTTCTTGCGTCAATCGATACGAATTTTTGATCTCGCCGTAAGCGCGGAAAATTCGTAGAAGATCTTTCTCATCGTATTCATTCACAACAACGGCAGCCGTCAATTCACTTTTCTGATTCATGCGCATGTCCAACTTCGCGTCCGTGCGGATTGAGAAACCACGTGTGTCTTCATCAAACTGATGCGACGACACCCCGAGATCGGCAAGAATTCCATCCACTTGCTTAATCCCTAACATTCGGAGATGATTCGACATGAAAGCGAAATTCGCAGGAATGAGATCAAAGTTTGGCTCCTTCCACGCGTTCTTTTTCGCGTCGGGATCTTGATCGAATGCAATCAATCGACCATTCGGGCTTAGCTTCTCGAAAATTGCACGCGAGTGACCACCACCGCCAAAAGTGACATCAACATAAGTGCCGTCAGGATGTATGCGCATCGCATCGATGCACTCATTCAACATTACTGGAATATGATATTCTGGATTATGCGTCATTGTCCAAGTCTCCCATTACCTCATCCGCCAAATCGGCAAAATCCGTCATGGAGCCTTCGATCATTTCGAAGTACTTCGACTTGTCCCAAATCTCAACGCGATCATTGTAAGCAATCAACATAGCCTCCTGCTTCAAACCAACACGATCTGCATGATTTACCGGAACCAAGACACGACCAGCGTTATCTAGACTAATCAATTTTGCTCCTTGGTGGAACAAACGGTAAAACATTCGATTTTTTGGCTTGAACAGGTTAAGCTTTGAAAGCTTTTCGCTGAGCTTTTCCCACTCAGTAAGTGGAAATAGGGTGAGGCAATCCTCAAACCCCTTGTTCAACATGAAATCTCGCTGAGCTGCAGGAGGAAGCTGCTTCCGTAAACCGGAAGGAAACATGAAGCGCCCTTTGGCGTCCAATTTCACTT
>CALFOS010000190.1 GCA_937919725.1 uncultured Fluviicola sp.
TCGCATTTAACGAGCAAAATCATCCTGTTCTTATATTTTGGATGCCTGGTTTTGATTATTTTCTACAGTATTCTTCAACTTTCTTTGGCAATCGCCTACGTGCGAAACCGCAAGAAGAAAGCAGCAGCGATCGAACACGATCCAGTGTACGATCCAACGAACACGCCAAAAGTGACCGTTCAGCTTCCGATGTACAATGAATTGTACGTAGCCGATCGAATTATTGAAACTATTGCAGCCTTCGATTACCCAGCCGACAAACTTCAAATTCAGGTCTTGGACGACTCTACCGACGAAACGAAAGATTTGATTGCGGAAAAAGTGGAAGAGGTTCAAAAGCGAGGAATCAATATTCAGCATATCCATCGAGTAGACCGAACTGGCTACAAAGCAGGCGCACTTGATGCAGCGATGGATCGCGTAGAAGGAGATTTCATTGCAATTTTTGACGCTGATTTCGTTCCAGATCCAGACTTTCTTCAGAAAACAATGCCATTTTTCGAGAACGAAAAAGTGGGAGTTGTACAAACACGTTGGGGTCACATCAATAAATCTTATTCGCTTCTTACCGAGCTTCAAGCTTTTGGATTGAACGGTCACTTTGCCATCGAACAAGGTGGAAGAAATGCTTCAGGTCACTTCATTAATTTCAACGGGACAGGTGGAATTTGGAGAAAAACATGCATTAATGATGCCGGTGGATGGGAGCACGATACGCTTACCGAAGACCTAGATTTGAGTTACCGCGCACAATTGAAAGGATGGAAATTTAAATATTTGGAGCATGTGATTGCTCCAGCTGAATTACCGATTACCATGTCCGCCTTGAAATCGCAGCAGCACCGTTGGATGAAAGGTGGAGCGGAATGCTTTATCAAAATGTGGAAACGGATTGCTACAACAAAAGGAGTCAAAATTGGTGATCGAATTCACGGATTGTCGCATTTGTTTAATTCATCTGTATTCATTTTTATTCTTTTCTTATCGCTCTTGACTTTGCCCATTTTGCATATCAAGGATAGCTTCTCGGATTTGAATTACTTGCTTCAATTTGGAGCAATTGCATTGGTCAGTACTGTTTTCTTGGCTTACTATTATTGGCATTCGTACCGAGACAAACAAGGTAACCCATTCAAAGTATTCTTCACTTTCCTCGGGCGTTTCATTATGTTTTTGATCGTTTCAATGGGCTTGGCGCTCAACAATACGGTGGCTGTTTTGGAAGGATATATGGGAATCAAAAGCTCGTTTGTGCGCACGCCGAAGTTTAACGTGAACGTGAAAAGCGAATTCAAAGGAAACAAATATGACAAGAAACGACTTTCCATCCTCAATTTAGGCGAAGGATTCTTGTTTTTGCTATTTGGTTATACCGCTGTGAACCGCGCTATTTATGGCGATCTTGGAATGGTCCCATTTCACTTGATGCTCACAATTGGTTATGGTTTGGTATTTTTCTATTCGATTGCCGAAATTCGTTCTTCAAACAAGAATGCATAATTGATTTTCTCAGGGGCAATATGGCGAATGGGGATCATCCTTTGCTTTATTGGTTCGATCTTTTTGGTGAATTGGGAAGCCGATCGCACCAACTTTGCATACATTGCTTTGTTTTATACCATTGCTTTTGTTTCCTACCTTCTTTTGCTTCGCGAGGAAGCCCGATTCAAATTTTGGCATTTTGCAGTAATCGCAATCACGGTGCAAGTCATTTCGATGTTGTATGTTCCCAATCTTTCCGACGATTATTTCCGCTTCTTGTGGGACGGTGAAATGACTTGGAACGGCATCAATCCCTTCGATTTTAAGCCCGAAGAACTAAGCGATCGTGCGTTCATGGATTCCGCGTACATGCAAGAAATTTATGCGGGAATAACGGATTTATCTCGCAGAAATTACTCGTGCTATCCACCTGTCAATCAACTTTATTTCATTAGTGCAACGGCGTTTTCTAGCTCCGTGTTTGTGAACGTACTCGTGATGAAACTCCTCGTGGTCCTCACCGAAGTGGCTGGTGTATTTTACCTCCGGAAATTGTTGCTTCATTTCAAAGTGAACCCGAAACGTTTGTGGTTGCTCTACCTTAATCCCTTGTTCATTATTGAATGCACGGGGAATCTTCATTTTGAAGGAGTTATGCTTGCGCTGTTGTGCATTTCGCTCTATTTCTTGTTCACTTCGCGCTTCTTGCTCGGTGCAATTCTCTTCGCGCTAGCAGTGCACATAAAGATTGTTCCCCTAATTTTACTTCCCTTCTTTTACAATTACTTCACGCGTAACAAGGTACTGCTTGTGTATACCGTGATTGGCGTAGTCGTGATTTTGCTTGCACTCACGCAACTAGACATTGGCAACATTGGACATTTCGGGAAAAGTTTAGGCTTATATTTCAAAGTATTTGAGTTCAATTCCTTCCTCTTCTACAATTCCAACGCCTTCGCACAGTTGTTCACGGGCTACAATCCGCTGGCGTATACAGGACCACTGATGTCTGTTGTCGTATTGGTTTCCATTTTAATTTATGCCTTTAAGGAAGCCGAAATCAGTTGGAAAATACTCCTCGAACGTATGCTTTTCGGCTTTTCCCTTTACCTCATTCTCGGAAGTACAGTTCATCCTTGGTACATGTTGCCGCTATTGCTCTTGTCGGTTTTTACGAACTATGCCTTTCCTATTTTTTGGAGTTGTTTAATTTTCTTCTCCTACTTTTTCTATACCGTTGGAGATGTAAATTCGTGGGAAGTGCGTTTGATGACCAGCATCGAGTACATTTTATTCTTGGCATATTTCATCTACGAGTGGCGAAAAAATGGCAGTCCGTTCGCGTTTTTGCGGATCGATCACTATTTCCAGCCCAAATCGGAAGCGTAGAATTTGAACGCGACATCGTAGCGCACCGATGGAATCAATTCGGGAGAGTTGATTTTCAGAATTCCTGAAAACGACGATTTTTGCTTGACTGTTCGGATAATTTCACCTGATTCTGTATCGTAGAAGTCGATCGTATATTCTGTTCGCGGATTGAGATCATAAACGCGGATGTAGGCATCCTCCTCTGAAATACTTATCGGTGTGGAAACCTCATCATCATCTGGTGGAGTATACAAATACGGCTTTGAGAATGTGCCTCCACCGTTTACTAACTCAGCGATACAAGGCATACTATCGACCAGGTTTGCCCAATGAAAAGAACGATTTAACATCCATCCAAATCCCTGATTGTTCAGGGAGTCAATTTGAATGTATGCTTCCAGAGCATCCCACCTTTTATATGCATTACGATTACTTCGTTCGATATCTTTTTGCCGGAGCGGCCATCGTTGGGCAATATAAATTTCTCCCTTGGTTTCTCGTACCCGTGTATAATTTACCTTTTCAAAGTCGATGTTAGCGATAAACGAATTCAATCCAGGGAAATAGCGTTTCCACATCGCGTGTCGTTCCACATCATGTTCGTTCCACCAATCGAGGCCTGCCACTGCACATCCACTCGCGAAGGTGAACCACAGATCTTGCTTGAAGTTGAAATCGGCGCAATTATTAAAAAAAACAATCGGATTAACGTCTTTGTCCTCCGGATATGCTATTGGAATGACGAGTGCGTGCCCAAACTCATCGTAAATAAACATGTTTTTCTGAAGCCTTGGATACTTGATTTCACCTTCGATCAAACCGACATTTAAATTGGTGACCGAACCATATCTCCTTAGTAAATTTCGATTTCGGATATTTTGAACAGATGCTTCGACCTCAAAAACGTAATCGTGTTGCCCAAAAAACGCCATCTCTTTGTCTTCAAAAATAGAAGGATCCCATAAATAGCTCGTATAACCTCGCCCTCCGATAAAGGAAATACTTTTCAAGTGAGCATCATCACAATCGGAGGCCATGTAGCGAGTCATGGTACTCGACCATGCATTCACTTTGGCTCGGTTCTCCGAATTATCAATCTTTGTTCCATCTGGCAGCACTTCGTCTTTGTATTCGAGCGTTTGATCTGTCTCGCTCATCAATTGCCAACCAGCCAAGGACGTTGAGCAGCCGTAGCGCGCAACGAAGTAACGAAAGTAGTTTTTCTGGTGATTAAGCGCTTCCGGACTGTCATAAAAATCCGCAGGTTCTTTCGTTTTGAGGTCATCGTATCCAGCAATATTCGACTTCGTTCTGTCCGCTTGATTATAGCAATAAGCTTCCCACGAAATCCCAGGGGTC
>CALFOS010000191.1 GCA_937919725.1 uncultured Fluviicola sp.
AGAAGGCCTTACCGTAAAGTCGGAGCGATAAATGATGTTATTATTTTCGTCGTAGATTCTTTCTTCGAGAAGGGTCGTCTCGTCATTTAAAATAGATAAGGTGGTTTGTTTCATTTGGTGAAATTGAGAAAATAAAACGGAATCGAGAAACGAAAAAGTAGATTATCTTACCAATTCGCCGTACAAATCGTAATGATCTGCAGAAATAATTTTTATTTCCGCGAAATCGCCGAGACGCAGGTAATTTTCATCTGTTTTCTTAACGAGTACTTCATTATCGACTTCGGGAGAATCGAATTCTGTGCGTCCAATAAAATAGTCGCCCTCCACGCGATCGAACAACACTTTGTAGGTGTTCCCGATTTTCGCTTGGTTCAATTCGTGGCTAATTCCCGATTGTAGTTCCATGATTTTGTCTGCACGTTCGCGTTTCACATCTGCTGGAACATCGTCTTCAAAATCGTATGCGTGTGTATCTTCCTCGTGCGAGTATGTGAAAATTCCCAATCGCTCAAATCGCGACTCTTCCACAAACTTGTACATCTCTTGAAAATCTTCTTCCGTTTCCCCAGGATAACCTGCGATCATAGTCGTTCGAACGGCAATTCCAGGAACTGCCTCGCGAATGTTTGCGATCAATTCTTCCGTTTTTTCACGCGTAATTCCTCTTCTCATAGCTTTCAACATCGAGGTGGATCCGTGTTGAAGTGGAATATCGAGGTAGTTACAGATGTTCTTTCGTTCACGCATTACTTCCAAGGCATCCATCGGGAATCCACTTGGAAAAGCGTAATGTAAACGAATCCATTCGATACCTTCTACATCTGCCAATTGATTCAACAAATCAGCAAGCGCTCGCTTTTTGTAAATATCCAATCCGTAGTAGGTCAAATCTTGCGCAATCAACATCAATTCTTTCACACCTTGTGCTGCCAAACTTTTCGCTTGCTTCAGCAACTCTTCAATCGGTGTTGAAATGTGTTTTCCACGCATCAATGGAATGGCGCAAAAGGAACATGGTCGGTCACAACCTTCAGCAATTTTGAAGTAAGCGTAGTGCGATGGAGTGGTTAATAATCGTTCTCCTACCAACTCGTGTTTGTAATCAGCGTTCAAGGTTTTTAGCAAACGCGGAAGTTCACGTGTTCCAAAAAAGGCATCTACCTCGGGAATCTCCTTGATCAAATCTTCTTTGTAACGCTCAGAAAGACAGCCTGTAACGTATACTTTCGAAACCAAACCTTCGTTTTTCGCATCTGCATAGCGCAAAATAGTATCGATTGATTCTTGCTTTGCATTGTCAATAAAACCACAGGTATTGATGATCACAATTTCGGAATCATCTTGTTGCGCTTCATGCTCCACCTCAAACTTATTTGCTTTGAGTTGAGCCATCATCACTTCAGAATCGAAAATGTTTTTCGAGCAGCCGAGCGTCACAACATTCACCTTGTTTTTCTTGAGCGTCTTTGTCTTCATACCGCAAAGTTACGGAAAGCTTCACCGATTATTTCAACAATCCACCGTTTTATTCCAATGTTGGTATTATATTTGAACCTAGACCAATAAATCAGAAAAACTAGAAAGATGAAATTATTCTCAATCTTCGCAATTTCGATACTGTTAGTTGCGTGCAACAATACCAAAGAAGTGTTAGATATCGACCCAATAGAAGTGCAGAAAGCACAAATAGGAGAGGTAACGCAAGAATCGGACGCAGTTACGATTACAGGGGCAAAATTAGAAGGAAACATCCTTTCGCTGAATATTGAATATTCTGGTGGCTGCAAAGATCATTCGTACGATTTGATCGGTTCGGAAGCTGTGATGAAATCCATGCCGCCCAAACGGGCCGTAAATTTGATTCACCATTCCAACGGTGATTCGTGTCGTGAGTTGGTTTCAGAAACCATCAAATTTGATATTCGGGCACTCGCAATGGCGCAAACCAATGGCAGCGAAATCGTTTTGATGCTCGATGGATACAAAGAATCTATTTCATACGTTTACCCTTAAATTTTTATGTCGGATATGATATTTGGCGTATTACTTTCTGGCTGTGGTGTTTATGACGGAGCTGAAATTCAAGAAGCGGTGCTGACCTTGTTGGCGATAGACGAAATTGGCGCAAAAGCTGTCTGCATTTCTGTCGATGCCCCTCAGCATCACGTAGTGAATCACCTCACAGGCGAAGAAATGAATGAATCACGAAACATGCTCGTTGAATCCGCGCGCATTGCTCGTGGTAACGTGTTGAACATCAAGGACATTAACCCGGTGGATATTGACGCGCTTGTGATCCCCGGAGGATTTGGAAGCGCGAAAAATTTCACGAAATGGGCCTTCGACGGTCCAAACGCCGATATTTTACCCGAAGTGAAATTGCTGCTCGTAAACTTGGTGAACGTTGGAAAACCCATTGCAGCCTTATGCGTTAGTCCGATTGTGTTGGCGAAAGCCCTCGAAGGATCAAACTACAAGGCAAACATGACGATAGGCACCGATGCCGAGCCAACGCCTTACGACATTAATGGATTTATGGCAGGACTCGAACAAATTGGTGTTTCCACAGAAAAGAAAACCATTCGTGAAATTCAAATTGATCGTAAGAACAATATTGTCACTGCTCCATGCTACATGCAAGAAGCGAGTATTTTGGAGGTTCGAAAAAACATCCGTTCTGCGGTAGAAGCTTTGCGAGATTTGATTTAAGCGAGAATTTGGCTACTTGTCGAGTACAAATCCACATAGGTTTTAGTCAAAAGCACACTAAGTTGATCCACTTAATATTTCTGTTTTTCAGAAGAAACATGTTAACAATATTTCGCGCAAATTGTGGGTAACTACTCACGATTTTTTTCCATTCCGACATAATATTCTCTTAATTTTGTGGTTCTAAATAAAAGCGTTTTAGCTTGAAAACAAATTTTTATGGACGTATTTGGTAAGAGAGGAACTAATGCTAATTTGAATAAATCAATCGGCTTAACAAATCTCGGTAATCAATTCTGGAATCTTTCTCCTTCTGAATTAATGGAAGATGCAATCATCAATGGTCAAGGAATCTTGACAGACTCTGGTGCTCTTGCTATCGAAACTGGTGAATTCACTGGACGATCTCCAAAAGACCGTTTCATTGTGCGCGATGCAAAAACAGAAGATGCTGTTTGGTGGGGAGATATTAATATCGGCTTTACACCGGAGAAATTTGATGCGCTCTATAACCGTATGAAGGCCTACATGACAGATCGCGATGTATATGTGCGCGATGCATATGCATGTGCCGAGGATGAATTCCGTTTGAACATTCGAGTGGTAACAGAACTTGCTTGGTCGAATCAATTTGCTTACAACATGTTCCTTCGTCCAACGGATGAGGAAATTCAAAATTTTGATCCTGACTGGCACGTCGTTTGTCTTCCTGGGTTTAAGGCGGATCCATCCATCGACGGAACGAGCAACGCGAATTTTGCGGTGCTCAATTTCACCAAGAAAATGGTAATCATCGGTGGCACTGGATACACAGGTGAAATCAAAAAAGGAATTTTCTCAGTATTGAACTTTTTGCTTCCCCACGAGAAAAACGTGCTTTCGATGCACTGTTCGGCGAATGTTGGACAAGATGGCGATACGGCGGTTTTCTTCGGATTGTCGGGAACAGGAAAAACAACGCTTTCTTCGGATCCAGATCGTAAATTGATCGGCGACGATGAGCACGGATGGGCGGAAAACTCGGTTTTCAACTTCGAAGGCGGATGCTACGCAAAAACAATCGACTTGTCACGCGAGAAAGAACCGCAAATCTACGATGCAATCAAATTTGGTGCAATCCTCGAAAATATTGGTTTTGTGGATGGAACATCAACTCCAGATTACACGGACGGGAAAATCACGCAAAACACGCGCGTTTCGTATCCAATTCACTTCATCGACAACGTGATGGTTCCTTCAGTAGGTCCGGCTCCAAAGAACATTTTTTTCTTAACGGCTGATGCTTTTGGGGTCTTACCTCCAATTTCAAAATTGACAAAAGAACAAGCAATGTATCATTTCATGTCGGGTTACACAGCGAAAGTTGCGGGAACTGAAATGGGGGTTACAGAGCCACAAACAACTTTCTCAGCTGGATTTGGTGCTGCTTTCTTGCCACTTCATCCTGCGAAATATGCAGAGTTGTTAGGGAATAAATTGAAAGGCACGGATATCAAGGTTTGGTTGATCAACACAGGTTGGTCGGGTGGATCGTACGGTGTTGGAAGCAGAATGAAATTGTCTTACACACGCGCAATGATTACGGCTGCAATGAATGGTAAATTAGATTCGGTTGAGTTTAAAACACTTCCGATCTTCGAATTGGCTGTTCCAACGTCATGTGAAGGTGTTCCTTCTGAAATCTTGAACCCGAGAGAAACGTGGGCAGACAAAGGAGCGTACGACGACACAGCAACTAACCTCGCATCTAAATTTGTGAAAAACTTCGAGAAATTCGAAGCAGAAACGAGTGAAGCAATTAAATCAGCCGCACCGAAAGTGGGAGTAGCTTAGATTGAACAAAATAAATTGATTGAAAAGACTGCTCGTCCCGATAACTATCGGGACGAGCAGTCTTTTTTTTTACAAATGAAACATCAAATAGCGATACAAATCTACCATGCTGGTAATGTCGCTCTTGAATACTTTTTCGTCAGGGGTGTGTACATTATCTTCTGCAGCACCTATAAAACACCAATCCATTGGTAAATCCGATTTTTGCAGTACACCGCCATCGCTTCCGCCAGCAGATTCTACTTCGAGTTGAAATTTCACGCCCGATTTCTTCGCCAATTCAATAATTTCATTCAAAAATGATCGTCGTGGTAAGCCGTTATCGCGCATGGAAATAGCAACTCCACCGCCATGCTTAACACCGCTTGTTACCCACGTAATGTCAGAAATCAAGTTGCGCGTGAGCTGGTATTTTTCGTAGAGATGACGTGCGCAAAATCCTACAGAATTTCCGCCATGTTCTTCGTACGTGGAGAAAACAATCGCTCCGTTTTCTAGTGTTTCAGCGACCTTGAGAGCGCACCAAACTCCCAAACGGTTGTCTAAGTAGGGCGATTGAACGAATTCGTCGGTTTCACGAAAGTTGGGTTTGAAGGTGAGCAAGGTTCCTCTTTCTAAGGTTCGATCCGAAACGTATTGAATACTTTTATCATCTTCGGTTTCAATAACGATCAACTCTGTTTCTATCTCGCCTTGACTGTCGGAGCCCACCAATTCCATCCCGTCGATGGTGCGTGGGCCACCTACTTTGATCAATTCTTTGTCGTAGCCAACGGAAAATCCAATGCTGTCGATGTGCGCATAAATGGCCGTTCGCGGTTCACCGAAAACAAGGATCAAACAGTCTTGAAATCCGTTTCCGTATAGCAATTGTGGTTGCGTTTTCCAAGTTGAGGAATTTGCTTTTACATATTCAATTAAAAAATCGCGCATCGGACCTTCGTCGCTCGCTGCCGATCTAATTTCTACAAGTTGTTTCAGTAATTCCATCAGTACCTTCCGATTTCTTTGATTTTCACTGAATCGAATACATTCAATTCAGCTTTTATTTCTACTGCAAAGGTAAGGCTTAGATTGGTTTTGATGCGACAACTCACTTCAAATTCGTGTTCGATCATTTCGAGATTGAATTTTTTGAGCGTATTCATCACATTAGGCATGTCGGGATATTCGAAGGTGATCCATACCCAGTCAAATACTTCGCGCTCCACAATTTTACCTGCTTCTATTGCTTCTTTTGCGGCTGTCCGGTAGGCATTGATCAATCCACCAACACCCAATTTGGTTCCACCGTAGTAGCGAACAACGACCATCAAAAGATTGGTCAGATCAAAAGATAATAATTGACCCAAAATTGGCGCTCCGGCGGAATTGGAAGGTTCGCCATCGTCGTTTGCTCGGTACTCGTCTGCCTCCAAACCAAAACGATAAGCGTAGCAAAAATGGCGTGCTTGATGGTGTTCTTTTCGGATGAGTTCAATGAGTTCTTTAGCATCTTCAGAAGTGGAGCAGGGGAGCGCAATTCCGATAAATTTGGATCCTTTTTCTTTGTACAATCCTTCGCTGCGATTTCTGATCGTTAAGTATGTAGATTTTTCCGACAATTTTTAGTAATTTGTTCCAAAGTTCAAGGCCATGCGCTATTTTCTACTTCTCGTTACAATGTTAGTGTTTTTTTTTGCTTGCAAGGAAGATGAACCTGTGGACCCCTGTACGAATGGGTTTCTCGATCCTGGCGAAACTTCACCAGACTGTGGCGGAAATTGTGAGCCATGTTCTACGACACCCGTTTCATTTCTCAACGTGGAAGTGAATGGAGTAAATGCCGCAATGACAAACAAAAATTTAGTGTACGACGGTAATTATTGGAGTTTACAACTTGCCAATGACTCCTTAAATATACAATTGGCATTGGGCACAACTGGCGCTATTTCTACAGAACCAATATCACTATCAGGAACATTTTGTTACAAAAACGGTTCACAGTTTACCGGTCAACTGGAAGGCGTTTACTCCATCAGCGATCACGATTTTTCAGCCGACTTGATGAGCGGATTTTTTCAAATTCTCTTTTACAAACCAGGACTTGTTGATTCTCTCCGAATTTCGAACGGGCAGTTCGAGAATTTTCACTACTAATCCGTTCTAATTCAGCGGGAAATGAAAACGCGGTACTAGATCATTGTCCTGCACATCGTTTGGATTGTAGTGATGCTTCGAAAGCAAACATCTCGTTCAATTTGGAAAATACTTTATCGATCGGAGCCTAATCAATATGCTTCGAGAGATGGAGATTCTCGGTACACGATTCGGGTTTTACTTTTTGAAATTATCGGCAACTACCAACTCGCGTGGATTTGCCCAAGAGTAGAATCCTTCACCAGATTTCGCGCCTTTTTTTCCTGCTAGTACCATGTTCACCAACAAGGGACACGGTGCGTATTTCGGATTTCCAAGTCCAGTATGAAGTACTTCCATGATCGCCAAACAAACATCTAACCCTATAAAATCGGCTAGTTTCAGCGGTCCCATCGGGTGCGCCATTCCAAGCATCATCACGGTGTCAATTTCTTCTACGCCAGCAACGCCTTCGTTCAATGTTATGATCGCTTCGTTGATCATCGGCATCAATATTCGATTGGCAACAAATCCAGGATAATCGTTCACTTCTACCGGCACTTTGTCCAGCTTGCGCGATGTTTCCATGATCAAATCCGTCACGGCATCCGAAGTAGAATATCCGCGGATAATTTCCACCAATTTCATAATTGGAACTGGATTCATGAAGTGCATCCCGATTACTTTATCTGGGCGCGAGGTAACGGCAGCAATTTTTGTAATCGAAATGGACGAAGTATTCGTTGCCAAAATTGCGTGTGGCTCCGTCATCGCATCCATGTCCTTGAAAATCTTCAATTTCAAATCACTATTTTCCGTAGCAGCTTCCACCACCAAATCAACGCCCTTCAAACCCGTTTCCATCGAAGTGAACGTTGTAATATTTTCGAGCGTAGCTGTTTTATCGGCTTCCGATATTTTCTCTTTCGCCACTTGTCGATCCAAATTGCTGGTAATGGTCGCAATTCCATGATCGAGATTCGCCTGCGTGATATCGATCAAGGCTACTTTATATCCAAATTGTGCAAATGTGTGGGCGATTCCATTTCCCATCGTCCCTGCTCCAATAACTGCTACGTTTTTCATTCTTGCTTATTTTTGATTTACAAAGATAACAGAAGAATTTAGGTCGAGGATATTTGTGAGTTTGAATCAGGCTTTTTCATTTTAACTGTTTTTTGGCAAGCGCGCCAAGCGAAATTTATTAACTTAGTTTTTTAATGGAAACAAATACAACAAATTGGGTGCTTTATGACGGCGAATGTGGGTTTTGTAATCGTTCGGTGGCGTTTATTCTCAAGCATGAGCGCAATAGCGACATTCAATTTGCACCTCTTCAATCTGCATTCACGCAGGAACTTTTCATGAAAAATGGGTGGGATCAACCGAATTTAAGCACCTTCTATTATATCCGAGGAAATCAAAAATTCGAGCGTTCAGGAGCAGCATTTGAAGTTCTGAAGTTTTTGAAAGCACCCTATTCGCGGCTTCGGATCTTCCGTTTTATTCCCCGAAAAATCACTAATTGGTGCTACGATCAAGTGGCAAAGCGCCGTCAACGAATTTCCAACGGTTTTTGCGTGATGCCAACGCCTGAGCAAAGAAGTCGTTTTCAGTTGACCTAGAAAATTGTTATCCCAATTTGCTATTCAAGTTGCCGTGTGAGAATTTCTCCCATTGAGGTCATGCTCAAAAAATCGTCATTTTTGTGGTGATTCGCCAAGTCTGCACGAAGTTGTTTCACATTTTCGTCTGTTGAAATGATATCTGCTTTCATGCGTTGGAGTAGGCTTCGTGTTTTCTCTTTGTTCGCCAGAAATCGTTTACGCATCGCCACGCGTTCTTGTCGTTTGTATTGCTCTGCGGTATCGGCCGACATCAGTTCTTGCGCAAGTTCCACCATAATGATGTTGTCTTTGTAATACTGCGGAAGGTAGATGTTTTTTCGTCCCTCGAATGACTGCTGATCGAAGTCCATGGCACGCAAACGGTATTGGATATTGTCGAAATCTTGGGTGATCTCGACTACGAAATTATACGCGCGCATGTCGCCAAGTAAACGTGTGAAACAGCGTTCGTTGAACTTTACAAATTCCTTTGCGAAGCGCATCCGATTTTCAATTTTTTTGCCTTCATTTTTTACCAGAAACTCGTCGCAGGGAACGCCAACTATATGATCTTCAATGAGTGTGTCGTTGTCCACCAAAAAGGAAATTTTATCAGGTGAAAAAATATCTTCGATTTCAAGTCCGTAAATCCTGGATGCATCTGCTTTTTTCACGTAATAAAAATCGTAGTTATCGTTGAGTTCATTCACCACTTTGACACGAAAGGGTTTCGAATTTCCGAAGGTGCAAAAATCGATATTTTCAATCTTCAAAAACGGAATTTTATCGCCATCTGCCACCAACATTTCATAAATTCGGATCAGCTGTTCGTTCAATCCTTCGCGATCGTTCGATGCGTAAATAACCCCTCGCCAAAGCGTATCTTTGTCGTTCTTATCCATGATAGGAATCAAATCGCGGTAGCGTGTCAAGTCGTCGTACGTGGTAGGTAGATCGGCCAAACGAGAGTACTCATCGAGGTGTTCTTTCAAAAAAGTCGAGATCGGGTAAAAGGGTTTTCTGTCCTCTATATGATTGAAATCCATAGTTTTCATTTTGTTTTGCTACGCGATAGATACCGCAGAGCAAAGAACAGCATTCTAAATTGGAAATCATAATGTATTACTCATCGGTGAATTGCAGAAGTTTTGAAATTTCCCCGGGTTGTGGCCAATTCACGGTGCCGTTCATCAATTTGTCATAAATCCCAATTCCCAATTCCTTAGAGGTGAAAATTGTCCAATTAAGTGGTGTAAAATCAGACCTATGCCATATACCCTAGTATTCCTCAACTTCATGGAGCGCAGAATAAATCTGCATGAAGAGATACTTAATTCCTTATGTTCATTTCATTCATAATGATAATCAATTCATTAGGGGATAAGTAGACAGCCTTTTTGTAGGCTTTGTACTTTGCTTTTGCTTTCGACTTGTAGAGTACGAACTCCTCCCAGTCGTACAATTGCCAGCCCAAGCCTTTCTCAACAGTCATTCGATCAATTTCTTCTTCGTATTTCCGCTTTCCTTTTTTGTTGGTGTAGTTAAATAGCCGTCCTAAAATCCTAAAAAATCCTCGGTGTGAGTAATCGATAATGTGATTGTATTCGTGACCCAAAACTCCAACGGCACCGTTAAATCCTACTTGATCGAGTGTAGCAAAGCTGTCACCAAGATTGGGTTTGATTCTGATGACATACGTTCGCCTCGATCGTTTGCGAAAAAGCAATGAACCGATTGTGGGACGCGCGTTTAAGGATGCTTTGATTTTCGCCTTCTTAAATACGATACGTGTACTGTCCAACTCTGGATAATAAGAGAGCGCAGAAAGTGTTTCCAACTCAAATTCGGGCAAAAGGGTCTTGTTGAACGAACACTTTTCGCGCAGCGAATCTAATTTTTCAGCGAATACCGTACTATCGATTTGCCGCACCTGCTCTATTTGTGAATGAATCATCGTTCCAACTAACAAGAAGGAAATGAGCGGGAAACAATATCGAAGTGAGGTGAAAATAAGCGAAATTTTAATTGTGGAACGCACTAAATATTTCGATCAAGCGATCGGGTGGAATCATCTTGTTCTCATACTGGTGCATTTCTTTGAGCACTGTGTTTATGGCATTGGGATGTAAGCCCATTCGGATGCCG